>DAOWDM010000266.1 GCA_030639035.1 Alphaproteobacteria bacterium | reverse complement strand
CTTGCTTCCTACAATCCTGATGCTGTCGGTTAGGGCTTCCATTGCTTTTTGCCAATCAGGATCATCAATAGAAACACGACGCAGAGCGAACAGTGCTTCACGGTTGACCTGTCCTTCTTTATCAACGTTAAAAGCATGTTCAACTAAAGCTCTAATGTGGTCGTTTACTCCTGCTGACCATTTGCTTATGCACTTATCAATCAAAGTTTTAGCGATTTGCAGTTCAGGACCGAAAGTCAATCTATCAGCAACCTGTATCGTTACTTTTGCAGTTCCGTCATAGGTTGTTAATGTTAAATTGCCTTTTTTACCGCCTTTTTTGACATCGTATTTTTCAGATAAAAGAGCCATAAAAACGCCGATGTCATCAAAACAATGCCCTTTAAAACGTGCTATCTGCCCTGAAAGTTCATAGGCATATTCCATAATCTTTCTGACAGTTTGGTCTTCAAGTTTATCGCTGTCTCTGACTAGGTTTTCTGGCACAAGACGACCTTTTGCGTCTTTCATGTATCCTTCTAGTGGTTTCTGTTCTTCCATAGTTTTCTCCTTTATTTAAGCGGCAGGATTGCCATTGGGTATTCCAAGCGTTACACCCTGTTTTTTAAGTTTCGTTGCGGTTTTAAGATGTTCAGCCAACTCGACGACATCAGCTGAAGAATTACGTTCCAGATATTCTGCCTGAAGCTCCAGTCCGTATAATTTGAGAACTATCTGTTCAACAGCTGCGATAGATAAAGTTCTGTCTTTAATGCTCGTTTGAATTTCTTCTCTAAGAGCTGTGATTGCTTCACTTAGCATTGCTTCCTCCGTCATTTTTAAGAAAGTGAGGACAACCTGCTCGGCATGCTTTGTAAAAGGCTATGCTCTGCGGATTGTGTGCTGAAAAAGAGGCTCTTTGGTGTTTCAAGCACTGGTCTGTTCGGATTTCTCCTGCCACAGGGCATTGAACAGTTGCGTTCTTAAACACACCATTAAATGCTTGTTTAACTGCTGTTAAATCGCCTGCATAACCTCCCTTTAACACCATGTTTATTACAGTTGCTGAATAGCCCATTTTCTCGGCTACTTTGCGTTGACTGGAGCGTTTACACTCAGCCGCCATTTCTTTAATCCAATTAGTCATTAGCTTCCTCCTGCCACATAATCTGGCGTAAATTCGGGTCAAATACGGTTTTAAGACGCTGTATCATTGGCGGTTGACAGCCTGTCCAGCGAGCAAAGCGGTAACGTTTCGGTCTTGTGGAAATCACAGTGATATAACCAGCCTTGCAAATATGTTTTAGGTAGGATTTTGCTGTTTGAGGCTTTACCTGAATTTCTTCTGTTGAAGCCATTACAGCCAGCTCATCGGCAGTAAATGCTTTCAGCATTCGCATGGTTCGCCACATTTGTTCTGTGCCTTTACCTTGCGTAACGATTTTGCCGTCTCTGGTTACTCGTGGAGCTTTGATTCCTACGTCTTTTACAAGGCGGTAGCTGTTGCGAAGATATTTTTTGCCGTTACCTGAAACCTTAACAGAGGTTTCTTTTTTACCTGTGCTTTCTATAAAACCTGCTTTTAACAAACCATCTACATAGGTTTTGATAGTGGCTGTTTCAGTCTTTACTTCATCAGCAAGACTAAGGCGTGTAAATTCTTTCTGCCGTCTGATAGCTTCCCAAACAGCCTGCCTGCCGCTAGAGCTTTTACCTACCATTGTCAAATGAACAGGTTTTCTTCCTGTTGCCATGCTTAAACCCTCCTAGTCGGTGGGTTGCCTGTGAAGAATCCACCGTCATATTCAGGCAAAGCCAGTTCAGCAACACCTCGTGTCTGAGCAAACTCTCTGATGCGGTCAAGATTAACGCAGATACGCCTAACTGAACCGCCTGAAGCCTTATGCAGGGCTTTCAATAAGTCTTCTTTGACCTCAACGTTTTTCGCATAAATCTTTGACAAATGGCTTGCATCAGCTACAGAAGCAGGCTGTGCGGCTATCCAGTCAAGCATACGCCCATGAAGTCTTTCCCAGCGTTTCAAAGCATTAGGCAGGTTTTCTTCGCCTATTAAAATGATTGAAGCCTGACTGCTTTCGTAAATATCACGCACAATCTCAATCATGCCTTTAGCAACCAGAAAATCAGCTTCATCAAT
>DAOWDM010000181.1 GCA_030639035.1 Alphaproteobacteria bacterium | reverse complement strand
GCATTCTCTACTTCAAAAAGCATTCTCATATCAAGGATACTCTTTAATATATTTGTATCTTATTAATCTCATTTTCAGAGACAGACTCAAAAAGGAGAGTTTTAATGTCTATTTCCAAGCCAGAAGTTAGACCAAATAACTGCAATTTTTCATCAGGTCCATGTGCGAAACGTCCAGATTGGTCTGTTTCTGCACTTAAAGATGCTCTTGTGGGGCGTTCTCATCGTTCAGCTTTAGGTAAGGCTCGATTAAAAGAATCGACTGACCGAATGGCATCGGTTCTTGATATTCCAAAAGGTTACCGTGTAGGTATCGTTGCAGGTTCTGATACTGGTGCAGTTGAAATGTGTTTGTGGTCAATGTTAGGTGGTCGCGGTGTTGACATGCTTGCATGGGAAAGCTTTAGTTCTGGCTGGGTTACAGATGTTGTTAAGCAGTTAAAACTTAAAGATGTTAATGTTTATGAAGCTGATTACGGAAAGCTTCCTGACGTTTCAAAAGTTAATTTTGACAACGACGTAGTGTTTGCATGGAATGGTACTACAAGCGGTGCGTGTCTTCCAAATGGGGATTGGATTGCTTCTGACCGTAAAGGTATTACAATATGCGATGCTACATCTGCTGTTTTTGCTATGGATATGCCTTGGGAAAAACTAGATGTTACAACTTTCTCATGGCAGAAAGTTTTAGGCGGTGAAGCTGCTCATGGTGTTATTATTTTAAGCCCTCGTGCTGTTGAAAGACTGGAAAGTTACACTCCATCATGGCCTATGCCAAAAACTTTCAGAATGACCAAAGGCGGAAAACTTATTGAAGGTATTTTTGAAGGTTCACCTATCAATACTCCTTCAATGTTGTGTGTTGAAGATGTGATTGATGCTTTGAAATGGGCTGAAAACCTTGGCGGCAAAGAAGGTTTGCTTAGCAGGACGAAAGCTAATCTTAAAGCTTTTGAAAATTGGGTTGAAAAAACAGAGTGGATAGAATTTCTAGCAGAAACCAAAGAGACTCGTTCATCGACTTCAATATGCTTTAGTATTGTTGCTCCATGGTTTACTGCACTAGATGCTAAGGAAAAAACAAAAGCTGCAAAGAAAATAAGTGCTTTGCTTGATAAAGAAGACGTTGCTTACGATATAAATTCTTATAAAGATGCTCCCGCTGGAATTAGAGTCTGGGGTGGTGCAACTGTGGAAACATCAGATATTGAAGCTTTATGTCCATGGCTAGACTGGGCTTATGAAAATGTAAAATCAGAGTATGCAGGCTAGTTTCTAAAAGCCGTCATTTTGAGAAGAGAGCAAAGCGAACGGCGTAATAATCTAAAAAAGATTCTCACGTAGATGGTGAGAGGTAGACTTGAAAAAGCTCGCTGTATCAGCGGGCTTTTTTGTAATATTTAAAATCATATTAACGATTGAAAAAATTAATAAAATAAATCTAATGCCTTGTAGTTGACTAATAGATTCGACCGTGTTCACATGCCACTATGCAGTTATTAGATGAAATAAAACGACGTTCGAAACATGTGCTTGGTTCTTTGCTTGGAGCAAGCGTGCTGTTTTATTTCGCCTATCACGTTGTGAATGGTGATAGAGGGCTAATTGCGTGGTGGTCTATCAAGCGGGAAATAAATCAGGCAGAAATAGTCCTGCAAAACACTACTAAAAAGCGGAAAGTGCTTGAGAAACGTGTTCATCTTTTACGCCCTGAAAGTTTAGACCCTGATATGCTGGAAGAGCGTGCCCGCCGTGTTCTCAACATGGGAAGAGAAGATGATTTGGTGATTATTGATTACCAAACATAAAATTTAAGTCAAAAATATCATGTTAATTTTTATTTTTTATGTCAAACTAATTAGTATAGTTATGGCAGAATTGTTATGTCAAATCGAGAAACCTTTTAAATATGGTGTTAGTTTATGAATAATTTTGATGTTGTTGTTATTGGAGCAGGTCCAGGTGGATATGTTGCGGCGATTCGTGCTACTCAGCTTGGTATGAAAACTGCAATTATCGAGCGTGAGCATCTTGGCGGTGTTTGTCTCAATTGGGGCTGTATTCCTACAAAGGCTTTGCTTTGCTCGGCTGAACTGTATCAGAAAATGAAACATTTATCTGAGTTTGGATTAAAAGCAGACAATATTGATTTTGATTTTAACGCTATTGTTAAACGCTCAAGAGATGTAGCCAGTCGGTTAAATACTGGCGTAAAGCATTTGCTGAAAAAAAATGACGTTACTGTATTCGATGGTTTCGGACGGCTAAACGGTCATACTGTGTTGGTTGAAAAAGACGGTGAAGTGTCAACAGAGCTTTCTGCAAAACACATAATTCTTGCTACAGGAGCTAAAGCTCGCTCTTTGCCTAATATGGAAGCAGATGGGGAATATATTTGGGACTATAAAAACGCAATGAATCCTTCCATAATGCCAGCTTCAATAGTTGTTGTAGGTTCTGGTGCTATCGGAATTGAATTTGCAAGTTTTTATAATGCACTCGGCGTTAAAGTTACCGTTGTTGAGGTTGTGGACAGGATTCTTCCTTTGGAAGATGATGAAGTTTCAACTTTTGTGCAAAGAGCCTTAAAACGTCAGGGAATTAAATTCCTTACTGGTGCATCTGTAAAACAGGTTGAGAAAAAAGACGGTGAAGTTACAGTTTCTTTTGAACGAAAAGGTAAAGAGAACACTCTTACAGCCGAAAAAATGATTGTAGCTGTTGGAATAGAAACAAATCTTGAAAATATAGGTCTTGAAACAACTTCTGTTCGCATAGAAAAAGGTCATATTTGCGTCAATGAGTGGCTTGAAACCGATGATGCTGGTATTTATGCAATCGGAGATATTGTCGCTCCTCCGTGGCTGGCTCACAAAGCAAGCCATGAAGCTGTTATATGTATCGAGAAAATTGCAGGTGTAGAAAACGTAAAGCCTTTGGATTATGAAAATATCCCGTCTTGTATTTACTGTAACCCTCAGGTTGCAAGTATGGGGCTTACTGAAAAACAGGCTGTTGAAAAAGGTTATAATGTAAAAGTCGGAAATTTCCCTTATGCAGGAAATGGCAAAGCTGTTGCTATTGGCGAGCCAAAAGGCTTCATCAAAACAGTATTTGATGCTGATACGGATAAAATACTTGGCGTGCATATGGTTGGGGCAGAAGTTACTGAAATGATTGCAGGGCTGTCTATTGCCAAAGACATGGACGCAACTGCAGAAGCTATTTCACATGTAGTTTTCCCTCACCCGTCTTTGTCGGAAACTATTCATGAATCTGTTTTACATGCTCTTGATAAGGCTATTCATATTTAATGACATATATACGCAAACCTGAATGGCTGAGGGCAAAAACTCCGCTTACAAAAGAATACGGCAACGTTAGCAAATTAATGCGAGAAATGAAGCTGTGTACTGTTTGCGAGGAAGCACGCTGTCCAAATAGAAGCGAGTGCTGGGCTGAGAGAACTGCATCTTTTCTTATTCTAGGCGATACTTGCACTCGTTCATGCAAATTTTGCAATGTTAAAAAAGGCACACCTTCTGCTGGTGTTGACGATTTAGAGCCTGAAAATCTAGCCCAAAGTGTACTCCAAATGGGGTTGAAGCATGTAGTTATAACTTCCGTTACCAGAGACGATTTAAAAGACGGTGGAGCAGGGCAGTTTGTAAAGTCTATAGAAGCTATCCGCAAAAAATCACCTGAAACAACTATTGAAGTTTTAACTCCTGATTTTATGAATCAAGCAGGTGCGTTAGAGGCTGTTATCAAGGCTACTCCTGATGTTTTTAATCACAATATGGAAACTGTCCCAAGGCTTTATAAGGTAGTAAGGTCAATGGGAAATTATGATTATTCTCTCAATGTTTTGAAAGAAGTAAAGGCTATGAGTCCTTCAATTTTTACAAAATCTGGAATAATGGTAGGTTTAGGCGAAACTGAAGAAGAAATCTTACAAGTAATGGACGATTTGCGAGATGTAAACGTTGATTTTATCACAATAGGTCAATATCTACAGC
Organism: Alphaproteobacteria bacterium; assembly: GCA_030639035.1. Taxonomy (GTDB): domain Bacteria; phylum Pseudomonadota; class Alphaproteobacteria; order DAOWDM01; family DAOWDM01; genus DAOWDM01. The sequence goes on along the minus strand of DAOWDM010000181.1, from coordinate 3,848 downwards.
CAACCGTCAAGCATCACCCTGTAAGCGATTATATAACTCCTGAAAAGTTCGAGGAATACAAAAAAATAGCATATGACAAAGGATTTTTGATGGTGTCCTCCTCCCCATTAACACGCTCCTCCCACCATGCAGGAGAAGATTTTAAACGGTTAGTTGAGAAGCGAGAAAATGTTTAAAGAGCGGTGGAAACAAAGGTTTGAAAATTTTGAAAAAGCATTTCTTTTATTCAAAGAAAGCATTGATGAATATTCAAAAAGAGACTTTTCAAAACTAGAAAAAGAAGGTTTGATTCAACGCTTTGAATACACTTTTGAACTTGCATGGAAAACTGTAAAAGATTATTTGGAATACAATGGAATCAAAGCAAACTCCCCACGAGAAGCCATAAAAGAAGCCTTTGCAAACGACATTCTGCAAGATGGGCAAGTGTGGATTGATATGCTGGAAGACAGAAATTTAATGGCTCATACCTATGATGAACAAAGAGCAAACTATGCTTTGGATAGGATAACAACAAAATATGCTATGCAAATAAACGAGTTGTATAATTACTTAAAAGATAAAGTATAAAAAATGAATTTCGGCTTACCTCAAAAAACAATCGAACAAATATTAAACTTTCTACAGAGCTTTGAAGAAATTGAAAAAGTCAAAATTTATGGTTCAAGAGCTTTGGGAACGTATAAAAAAGGTTCGGATATTGACTTAGCTTTTTATACAACAAACAACAAAGACATAACCGCCAAACTACTAGCAGGATTGGAAGAACTCCCAACTCCATATAAGTTTGATGTAACTAATTATAATGAAATAACAAATCAAAACCTAAAAGAGCATATTGATGAGTGCGGGGTGGTTTTGAAAGTGCCTTATAAAGATTGGCATAATAATGAATATAAGCAAGAACGTGAAGAATGGTGTGTTAATAAAATGTGCCAGCTTTTGGGAATCAATAATTATGAGATGAAAGAAACGCATCAAAATGACAGTGTCGATGTTGTGCTTAAAGTTGATAGTAAGAAATACAAAATCCAAGTTACAGAAATAGCTCCAGAAAATCCTAAAGTAAAAGATGATTTTGCTCGTTATATCAATGGAATTTCTTTTTCCAATCTAAAAAAAGAAACCACAAAAATTATACAAGAAATTATAAATAAGAAGCGTGATAAACACTACAGTGATGCATCAGAAATTAATTTATTAGTTTATTTGAATGGTCATCATGAAGTGTTTCTTGATCCAAATTTAGATATTGACCTTAATAAGTTAATCAAAGACAACCACAAATCACCTTTTTTATCAATTGCTTTGCTTATGGAAACAAAAGTTCTTTTTTTAAAAAACAACGGAATTTATTCTAATTCTAGAGAATGTTTATAAAACTGTTGCTTTTTGTGTTTAACTGGAATCAAAAAAATCACGCACCGTTATCCTGAAATCAAAGTTGCAGCCACTCACAATTTAGTTCAGAACCTAAGAAAAAAGTAGATACTGAACTAAATTCAGCATGACAACGAGTTTGAAGCAGAGAAATACAATCATTATTAAACGTTTTAGCTATATCCTTTTTTCTTTTCCAGTATTTCAATTGACTTATGTCATCTTTTGTTAATAATCTGCCATTAGTGAAGGTTTAGGGAAGCTAGTTAAAATCTGGCACTGTTCCAGCAACTGTAAGTGAAGAGTTTTGTAGCCGTTTTATACCACTGGTTAATTTTATGACTGGGAAGGTTGGTTGCAAAATTATGACTCACGAGTCAGGAGACCTGCCTTTATCAGTATTACCAACCGTCGGGCTGGAGTTCCCAATGATGGTGCAGTAAATCTGCTTTGGGTGATGCGAAAAGTGTCGCTTAGATAAAGCAGGTTTTATTAAAAGACCTCATTTATTTATGTTTTTTTAAGTGTTATGAGGTGTTTTAATGAGACTATGTTTTAAACTTTTGTGCTGTACAGCTTTGACTGCTGTTTTATCCAACCATGCAATCGCACAAGAAAATGAAGAAATTTTTGTGCTTGATGAAGTTACTGTAACTGCTTCTCGTATAGGAGTTGGTTTATCAGGAACTTCAACAACGATTATTACTTCCGAAGATATAAAAAAATCCCCTGCTCAAACTTTGCCAGAGCTTTTAAATAATGAAGTAGGTGTGCAAAAACAGACAATGTTCGGAGGAACTGCTGCCGCTAGAACAAACGTTGATTTGCGAGGTTTTGGAGCTTCTACAGTCTCAAACTCTCTTGTTTTAGTAAACGGTCGCCGTCGTAATGACATTGATATTTCAGCCGTAGACTGGTCATATATTCCGATTGAAAGCATCGAACGTATTGAAATAATCAGAGGAAATGCTGGAGGTGTTCTTTACGGAGACGGAGCTATCGGCGGTGTAATAAACATCATCACAAAATCATCTTATCGTACAGAAGATTATGTAGCTACAGACATGGCTTTGGGTTCAGATAATTACCGTGAAACCAACGTTTCAGTAGCTAAAACAGTGGATAATTTTTCTGCCAATGCTTACGGTTCTTACATAACAGGTAACGGCTATAGAGACCACAACGACATTCTTCAAAGAAATATTGTAGCAGAGATTCGTCATGATTCTGATAAAGGAGAAGAATATATAAATCTTCAAACTGACAATCAGAAACTAGAACTTCCTGCTCATCGCCGAGAGACTCTTACCACAAGTGAAATGCGTGAGAACAGAAAAGCAGCACGCACTCCTTTTGATATTGCATACAGAAAAGGCGTGTCCATAACAGCAGGTTTTACCAGAGAGCTTTGGGATAATGCAGAACTTATTTTTGATGCTGGAGTAAAAGATAAAGACCAGAAATCGCTTTTCCGCTGGACTGGCGGAGGTTCAAGCATTGACACAGACCTAACGACATACTCAATAACTCCAAGAATGATTTTTGATTATGATGTCAAAGATAAAGCTGTAAACAGCATTGTAGGTATTGATTATTTCTATACTGATTATGATTCCTATCGTTCACGCTTTGAAAATGAAATTCCGTATCATTTATATGATGCTTGGCAGAGCAGTCTTTCAGCTTATGCTCAAAATACAATTGCTGTTACAGATAAAGCAGACCTATCAGCAGGTGTAAGAGTTCAGAAAACTAAGTTTGCAGCTAGTGATACCTTAGACACCACCGCACCAGGTGGAGCATGGGAATCAGGGCATGAAACAATCAATGATTCTGAAACAGATTATGCTGCTAATTTCGGGCTTGATTATCACATTAACAATAACTGGACGGTATTTGGTCATCTAGCAAAAGGCTTCCGTCTTCCAAACATTGATGAGCGGATTGCAACAGATGGAGTTATAGCTAATTTTGCTCTTAAAAAACAGAAATCAAAAGAAATCGAAGCTGGTTTTAATGCTGCTTTTGAAAAAGTTGCTTTTCAATCTTCAGCTTATTTGATGAAGCTGGATAACGAGCTTCACTATGACCCAAGTGCAGGAGCATGGGGAGCAAATACCAATCTTGATAAGACAAAACGCTACGGCATCGAAAACAGCCTTACATTAAATGTAAGGGACAACCTGACATTAAAAGGTAATTACTCATACACCAAAGCTGAATTTACTGCAGGCGACCATAAAGGCAAAAACGTTCCTCTTGTTTCAAACCATACAGCAGGAGCTAGTTTGTCATGGGATATATTTGAAAAATATCTTTCGTTTAATACCTCTGTAAACCATGTAGGTGAAAGACGTATGGATAACGACCAAGAGAATTTCCAGCCGAAAATTCCTGATTACACTCTTGTAGATGCAAAGTTTAACGGAGAATATAAAGCCCTTAATTGGTCAGCTCAGGTTAATAAT
>DAOWDM010000020.1 GCA_030639035.1 Alphaproteobacteria bacterium | reverse complement strand
TGAATGGGAAGAACATGATGATGCTGTAAGATGGATAATAAACTCTGTAGTTATTGCTTTTATGGTAGCTTTAGTTTTGATTGTTTTAGCTCTTCCATTAGCCAACATTATTGGCTATGGAATGAGCGAGAAAACAATAGAATCCTCTATGAAGTTTCTAACATATGTTTTTAAGCGTCCAGATTATCTTGTTACTGCTTATGTCAATTGGATAAAGCAATGGTGGAATTATGACGGTTTTTCTTTCGTTCTTCATTTTCCATGGTTTCCCGTATATGTTTTTATAATTACTGCGATTTGGGGAGTGTGCCTAAATCCACATGATTTTGGTTCTAATGTTTTAGGCGGAAGCCGTTTAGCTGAAACAAGAGATATAAAAATGATGAACCTTTTCGGAGGTTTCATTGTTGTTCTCGGCAAATGGAAAGGCAAGCTTTTAATGTTGCCAGAAACTTTGTCTGTTCTTTGTGTAGCTCCTCCAGGTACAGGCAAAACAGTTGGTGTTGTGATACCTACCATACTTAATTCAAAAAACGTCAGCATTATTGTTAATGATCCAAAGCCTGAGCTTTGTTTCAAGACAAGCGGTCATCGTGCCAAAGAAGGACCAGTGTTTATAATTAACTGGGGTGCTGAAGACGATCCTTCAGCAGGTACTTTTTACCCAAGCTGGAATCCTCTTTCATCAAAATGCATGCCGCCAGCTGGTCCTGCCAGAGACTTGTATATTGATAGTATGAACGCTATTTTGGTTGAAGAACCAAAAGGCGGGGCTGACCCTCACTGGTCAAAAACAGGACGTAATGCTCTTGCAGGTTTGATTAACTTTGTTGCCAACAAATGTGAAAGAGGACGTGCAAACGATTATTTCATATCTAAACTTTATGAAAAAGGTCTTGATAAAGAAGACAGGCATATTCTTGAATCATATTATATGGAAATGAAAGACCCTGAAGCAGCTGTTGCCGTACAGGAACTTAGAGCAGGCAAAGAATTCACCTTGGATAATTACATTCCAATAGGAACATGGGAAAATCTGCCAGAAGAATGGGTCGGTCAAGAAGCATGTATTTCTATGATTCTAGATTGGATGACAGAATCTCAAATGGCTGCCGCCGCGGATATTCAGCGACGTGTAGACGAAGGCGATCAGATGGCTGCAATGGCTGATCCTATGAAGGACATGCTTGACGAAGCTGTTGCTGAAGCCGTTAAGTTTGGCTATGCACAGCGTTCTATTATCGAGCTTAATCAGATGGCTGTTACTCCTGATAAAGAACGTGGTTCTGTTCTTTCAACTGCTCTTACAGGTATTGGTATTTTTAAAAACGCAGCCGTTCGACAACGTACTAAAGTATGCGATCTCACATTTAAAGACATGCGTGGAATGATTGATCCTGTTGATGGAGAAATGAAGCCTATTTCTGTTTACTTGAGTGTTAATCAGGTTGATGCAAGAGCTCTTGGTATTATTACAGGAACATTTATTGAGCTGATGTCAGCTTATTTGATTGCTAATCCGCCTAATTTTGAAGGAAAAGACGGCAAAGTCGGGCCTTTCCCTGCTCTTTTCGTACTCGACGAATTTCCGCAAATGCCTAAATTAATGGCAATTAAAGACGGTCCTGCTGTTGGTCGTGGTCAAAAAGTTTCATATTTGCTTATAGGACAAGATCTTGGGCAGATTACAGGTCAATATGGTAAAGACGATTTAGAAACTATAATCACGACAACAGCTGCAAAAGTTGTTTTGGCACAGAATAATGAGCAAACAGCACAAAGATTCGAAAAAATGATAGGAAACAGAACTGTTGTTGTAAAATCTACTAGTAGAACAGAAGGCTTTTCCAAACAAGCTAATCCATGGGCTTCAAATGTTTCAAGATCGCTTCAAGGTTCTGCCGCATTTGGGGCTGGTGATATTATGACAATGCCTGCAGATAAACAGCTTGTTATGATGCAAGGATTTTTTCATAGACCTATATTGGCAGATGCTCCAAGATATTATCTTGATAAAAAAATGTTAGCTGAATGTGAGATTCCTTCAGCTCCAGCTGTGCCGACATGGATTGTGGATCAGCGTGAATAATTTTATAAATAGGAGACCGTAACCGTTATGTGGGATTGGTCTGGTTCAAAAAATAGAGGTCCTGGCAGAGCTAGACCCGTGAAAAGACGAAAGCTTCCTATGTCCCATGGGGATAGCGAGTACTTTCATGTGGAAAACAAGTCTGCTTTTGATAACAAACAGAAGTATTATTCTGATAATGAATCACGCCAATCTTTTACAGAAAAAACTCATCATGATGAATACACAGAAAATGAAGAATATGGGTATCCTATAGATGATGAAACTGCTTCTTGGCAGTCTCAAGAAGATGTTCCAGCTTATGATGCTTCAATGTGGAAAACTCAGTTTGAACAAATGAATCTTTTTGGTATGACCTTAAAAGAATTTAATTTTGTTTTTCTTGACCCAGATTCAAGAAACGAGCTCAGAAGTGCATTTAAGCGTGCAAGACGTGATTTTTTAAAGTTCATTGCTTATTATCACGCAGGGGAACTTAAAGCAGGCGGCGTTAGTGATGCTGGAATAAAAAGAATGAAGCGTGGGCGTTCTCCTGAAAACTATAATGTACATATTAAAGTGCCTGTGGATTATTCAGGCTCTAACGATTTCTCGAATCTTGTGCTTATGCCTACACACCCTTATCATAATGAGTTACATAAATTTCTTGATATGCAGGTTGCCCAGCACCCTATAAACAGCCGTTTGAAACGCTTATATATCCCAGTTCCTGCGGGTAAAATTTATATTCCAAGCGAAGAAGGCGGAGTTTTAAGTTCTGGAGGAGTGAATATGGACGACAAAAGCGTGGCTGCTGGATTTAATGAAAAAAACATTGCCGAACTTGCAATGAAACGTCGAATGTCATATGGTGTGGAGTAATTATACAATCACAACTTTTACATTAGCAATAACTGTAATTTTTTTGATACCATCAATAGAATCTAATATTAAAGTAAAATGTCTGTAAACATATGGAACGCATAATTTCAACACTTGAAAAAGATGGAGCTGTCCTGTTTCCCCCAGCAGAGGACAGATCAATTCGTTTTGTAAGCTCTATGCTTACAAGTCATAAATTTGCTGCGATTCCATCTCAATACGGCAAGATGTTGAAACAAGCTGACGGTCTTATATGGAATGGTGTTGAACTTTATGGAACTAGAGCCGTTGAGCGTGAAGAACTTGGATACGTGTTCCCTGGGCTTATCGAAGCAAACCTTGAATTCCTTGGCTATGAAGCCATCAATGGCAAATTGATTATTGGTCGTGCAGCTGAAGAACTGTTTATTTTTAATGCCAGAGAAAGAAGATATCAAGTTTTAGACAGGCTGGACTTTTCTTTAAGCGGAAGCTTTATATCTTTTCGTGAAGCAATTAATTCTTTTGTTAATGAATTATTTTAATTTGTTTTTGCGAAAATAGTAGAATTGTCGATAATTTGTGTTATTATGTATGTTCAATATTATTAAAAAAGGAGATCTATTATGTTATTAGAGCGTAAAATAGGGATTTCTAAAATTAAAGAAAAGTCTCATACTTATGACGATGTTGTATCTAAGGACATTGTTTCTTCTGGTGTTGAATATGAAGATGCAAGCCAAACGCTTTGCGATCTTGAAACCATGCGAAAAAGAAACGGAAAGCTTCTTCAAAAAGATATAATAAGATTATCTTTGAAAGAAACTTGGGGCAGAGATCATGCTTTTGAGATTGTTGAGCAAAACAATGCAAAAAAAATCAGCCGACTACTAAAAGCTTCTCTTATTGCTGCTGTTGGGGCAGTCGCAGCTAAAGATATTTCAAAAAGATTTATTCACAGTGCTGGCAATATGGGTCATAACAAAGCAGCAAAAGAGCTGATTAAAGACGTTGTAAAAGCAGGCAAAAAATATATTGGTGCTGGCAAGAAACATGGTGAAATCAGCCTGTTCCATAGCAAAAAAAATAAAAAGAATTTAAGAACAGGCGGTCATGCTACAAAAGAAATTGCTGCAAAACTTGATGTTAAAAGAGAGAAAATGATATCAGGTGCTCTTAAAAGAACAGGCAAAGAAGAAAAAACTTCATTAAAGCATGAAATAAAAGATAAAATTCTAGAGAAAAAAGCAAGTCGTCATGTCAAGCTAGGCTACTTGATTGACAGACAAATGCGTGCATTGCGTCGTGCAGCAAGAAGAATGCGTGCCAATGCCAGAAGAATCAGAGAAACAGCAGCATCAGATGCTAATATTTCAATGAATGCAAATGCTAGAAACGCTTCTCAAACATTAAGCATGGATTTAAATGCCATTAACCGTTTCGCAGATATGGGCGAACAAATGCTAGCCAATGAAAGCAATATGGATGCAGCAGCTATGCAGCTAGATTCTATATTGCGAGAAGGTCGTGCCAGCATGGCAGTGGCTCAAGTAAAGGCTGGCAGAGTTGATCAGGGGTTGCTATACCACCGAGACAATCAAAAAACCAGAGCCTAAAAACCAATCTTTTGTCTCATTATGCCATCTGAAAACCTTGCTGAAATGCTCGTGTACTTTTAGATGCACCGTGTTTCAGCAAGAACCATAGCTAAATCGCTTAATAATGATTCAAAGTTTACACCTCATCGTCATCCTGAACTTGTTTCAGGATCCACCTCTTTCTTCTTTCACTGTCAAAAAAGAAGATAGATTCTGAATCAAGTTCAGAATGACAGTGAGTTTGAAGCAGAGAAATACAATCATTATTAAGCGATTTTGCATCGTGGCAATCTTTCTCACAATTACAGCAGAAAAAATATTATCTTATTAAAATCTTAATAAAGTCATGATATGCTTTAACTGTTAGTATTTTAATTGGAGACAGAGCTATGGCTTTGAATGGTGTATCTGGTACAGGCAGTTGGCAGGCGGCTTTACAGAATAAAAAGATTTCTCAAGTTGAGCAAATCCATAAAAAGAATGTCTTAAAAACAGATGTTAAGACTGCCGACAACCCTAAAATAGAAGAAGCAATAGCTTCTAGCAAAAGCAAAGCTGTTCCAAGCTATGACAGCAGGGGCGGTTCAAGTTCAATAGCTCCAAAAGGGTCAACTTTGGATATTCTAGTGTAACAACAAAAATGCTATGATTTTTAATATAAATTTTTTAATTATACTCTTTTCACTTCTATTTATCGGCAATGCAGAAGCTGTTGAGCTTAAGACGAATATCCGACCGATGGCTGTGTCAGGTGGTTTTTATCCAGCCTCTCACAAAAAAACCATATCAATGGTTAGAAAATTTCTAAAAGAAGCCTCTCTAGCAGATAAAAATGCAAAAATCCCCAAAGCTATAATAGCTCCTCATGCAGGATATGTTTATTCAGGAGCAATCGCTGCAAATATTTACGCAAGACTTATTCCTGCAAGGGAAAAAATTAAACGTGTTGTCATTATAGGACCTTCTCATAGAGTTCCTTTTAGAGGAATCGCTTTAAGCAGCAAAGACGGCTTTGCAACATCTGGCGGAGTTCTGCCAATTGACAAAGCTATGGTTGAAAGCTTGGAAACTTTGCCGAATGTCATAAAATTTGATGCTGCTCATGAAAAAGAACACAGTCTTGAAGTTCAGCTTCCTTTCATAAGAGAAATTTTCGGCGATGTTAAAATAGTGCCGATAGTTACAGGAAATACCACAGGAAAAGAAGTCGCAGCTGTTTTGAAAAAAGCATGGGGAGGGGAAGAAACTCTTATAGTTATCAGCTCAGACCTTTCTCATTTCCTAAATTACGATGAAGCGTTGAAAATTGACGCACTGACTGCAAAGAAAATCGAAAATTTTGAATATAATGCTATTGGTTCAAAAGAAGCGTGCGGCTGCATTCCTATACGTGGACTGTTGATTGAAGCTCAAAAACGTGGAATGAATGTTGAGACTGTAGATGTTCGCAATTCTGGCGACATTATGGGAAGCAAAGACTGTGTAGTCGGCTATGGTGCGTGGGCTTTTACAGAAAAAACAAAAGCCGATTCTATAGAAGCTAAAGACTTGAAATTGTTAGAGAAATACAAAGAAACTCTACTGCATATTGCCAATGCATCTATCCGATATGGTTTTAAGCATAAAAGACCAATGCCGATTAAAGAAATTTATCCTGATGAATTATTAGAAACAAGAGCCGTTTTTGTAACTCTTGAAAAAAATGGGCGTTTACGAGGCTGTATAGGTTCAATTATAGCTCGCAAACCTTTGCTGAAAGATATTGCGGACAATGCTTTTAGTGCTGCATTTTTAGACCGCCGTTTTAATGAACTAACTGTGCAGGAGATGGAGGATATTGATATTTCTGTTTCTCTGCTGTCAAAACCTGTTTATATGTCATTTACTGATGAAGAAGATTTCTTAAGCCAGCTTAGACCAATGCGGGACGGTATAATTTTTAGAGATGGAAAACACAGCAGTGTGTACCTGCCAATCGTATGGGAGCAACTGCCTGAACCAAGACAGTTCATGAGCCACTTGAAAATAAAGGCAGGACTTTCCCCAAATCACTGGTCAGAAAATGTAAAAATCCAACGCTTTACAGTAAATGCAATAAAACTATCTGATAATTAGATTCTATATGTTTTTAATTGAGTCGATTTAGACTGTTTTAGACTCTATCTGGTTTAAGTTGAGCTGCAAAAACTTTGCTGTTTTTCTCTTTGTCATTGCTGTAAATGTTATCTAATTCGATGATAAAAAATCCGTCATCCTGAATTTAGTTCAGGATCTACTACTCCTTTTAACCATCAGAAAAAAGTAGATCCTGAAACGAGTTCAGGATGACGATTGAGTTTAAAAGAATGGCTATTATAAAAAACTGTAAGGGTCTATATCTACTTGAATTCGGACAGATGATGGTTTGTTTATTTTTGCCAGCCATTCGGACAATATCGGCTGAATACGTATATCTTTTTTTGTTTTTAGTAAAAGACGCTGTCTATAGCGACCTCTTAACATAAATAATGGAGCGTCAGCAGGACCTAGAACTCTTACTCCTTCCCCATGAGGAGCTGTTCTTCCTAAAATTCCTGCTGTTGATAAAACTGCATTTTCATTAGTTCCAGAGACTATCAAAGCTGCCATTCTTCCAAAAGGAGGCATCATCAGAATTTTCCGTTCTTCAGATTCCGCTCCCATAAAATCATCGCTGTCACCTGAAATAAGAGCTTCCATAACAAGATGTTCAGGTTCGTAAGTCTGCACTAGAACTTGCCCCTCAAGCTCCGCCCGTCCTGCTCGCCCTGCTACCTGATTTAAAAGCTGGAAAGTCCTTTCGGAAGCTCTTAAATCCCCTCCTGATAAACCAAGGTCAGCATCAATCACACCAACAAGCGTAAGCAATGGGAAATGATGACCTTTTGCAAGAATTTGAGTCCCGATAATAATATCTATTTCATGGTTAGTGATTTTTTGCAAAACCTCTGAAATTGCAGAAGGACTGACGAGGGTATCACTTGCAATAGTTGCAATATTAGCATCAGGAAAACGACACTCTACTTCTTCTGCAAGCCGTTCAATCCCTGGACCGCAGGCTACAAAAGAATCTTCTTTTTCACATTCAGGGCATTCTTTTGGTATTTTGGAGGAATATCCGCAATGATGGCACTGTAAAATCATTCTTTTTCTATGCTCAACCAGCCATGCGGAACAATTGGGACATTTCAAGCGATGACCACAGGCTCGGCATAAAGTAAGCGGAGCGTAACCTCGGCGGTTTAAGAACAGCATTACCTGTTCATCATTTTCCAGAGTTCTTTCAATAGCTTTGTTCAAAGGAGGGGAAATCCATGAAACTCCCCTCTCGCCTTTTTTAGGCTGATTAATTCGCATATCTATCAGTTTTACATTAGGCATAGCAGCTTTTGCATGGCGAGTCCTAAGATACACGCAGTCATAGCGTTCTGCATGAACATTATTCACGGTTTCCAAAGAAGGTGTAGCAGATGCTAGAATCACTGGAATTTTATCAATATTTGCTCTGACTACAGCCATATCTCTGGCGTGATACATAACGCCTTCTTCTTGCTTGAATGATGTTTCATGTTCTTCATCAACAATTATAACGCCAAGGTTATTAAAAGGCAGAAATAAGGCAGACCTTGCTCCTACAACAACTTTGACCTCACAAGAAGCTACAGCTTTCCATGTTTCACGCCGTAAAGCCTTGGAAAGGTCGGAATGCCACATAGCAGGTTCTGAATCAAAACGACGCTTAAAACGCTCTAGCCATTGAGATGTAAGGGCAATTTCTGGAACTAAAACAAGAGATTGCTTTCCTGACTTTAATGCTTCTGCAATTGCAGCAAAATACACCTCTGTTTTGCCTGAACCTGTAACGCCGTCAATAAGAGTTGCAGAAAAACCATTATTTACTTTTTGAACAAGAACATCAGCAGCTTTTTGCTGCTCATCAGAAAGAACAGCTCCTTTGTAATCAGGGTTAGGCTGTGCAAAAACAGGCTTTGAAATAACTGATATTGATTTTAATCCGCCAGCTTCTGCTAATCCTCGGACAACGCTGGCACTTGTTCCTGCTTTTGCAGCAAGTTCTGAAGATAAAAGAGGTTTGTCGCTAACAACGGATAGGATTTTACGTCTTGCATTTGTAATGCGGAGTTCTGGCAGTATGCTGTCTGCTTTGATATAGGCGGTGTTTTCTTTTGCTGGAAGTAAGGCATCTGGCACGCTCATTGCCATTTTCAAAACAGCCCCAAGCGGAGACATAGTATAGCCTGCTACCCAATTTATAAATTTAAGCATTTCTTCTGGCAAAGGAGGGGCATCAATTCTATTCAGCAGTTTTTTCAGCTTTATTTCAGGAAGTTTCCCATCGCTTTTCCCCCATACAACGCCTGTTAACTTTCTATTGCCAAACGGAACGGTTACAAAATCACCACGTTTTACCTCTGTGTTTTCAGTAACAAGGTAATCATAACAACCTGCAAGAGGCAGAGGCAATAAAACTGCCGTTCTATGTCCAGCTTTAAAAATCAAATTAGGTAACCTTTACAAATGTATCTGTATGTATAAGATAAACTTTATTGAAATAAAAACAAATAACATCAGGCAGAATATGAAGAATAATATTGAGTCAGAGCAAATAGCTGAATATTTAAAGAAGCACCCTGATTTTCTTTTACGCAATGAAAATCTTTTGGACGTTTTGTTTTCTCCTTCTCGTTGGAATGGAGATAAAATAGTAGACTTCCAGCATGCTGTAATTGAAAGGCATAAAAAACGGCTGAAAGAGCTAGAAGCTTCTTCGGATAATGTTCTTGATATAGCTAGAATGAACATGTCTGGAGCACAAAAAGTTCATGGAGCTGTACTTGCTATTATTGAAGCAGATAGCTTTGAATATATGTCTGAAGTAATAACCAGCGTTTTTCCTGTATTGCTGGATATAGATGTTGCAATTATATGTTTTGAGCAAGTATTTCAACCAACATCGCAAGATTCTTCTTTTACTGATTTGCTGTCAGCTAATGTGCAGATTCTCAACTCTGGTGTTATAGACAGGGTTTTAGGTGAGAATAATGATTTACTGTCATGTAAAAGCATTAAAAAAGAAAAAGAAATCTTTGGCGTATTTTCAGATATGATAAAATCAGAAGCCTTTATAAGACTAAAAACAGGAAACAGCTCCGTTGCAGGAATGTTAGTTTTAGGTTCTCGTGATGAAGAAGCTTTCTCATCAGATTTTACAGGAACTTCAGGCTTATCAAAAGAATTGCTTAGATTTATGGTGCGAGCTATTGAATTAAGCTGTTTGAGAATAACAAATGCTTAAAGACAAGCTTTTATGTCTTGATGATAGGCTAAAACCCATACTTGATGAAGAGCTAAAAGAAGCCGTTTTGTCATGGCAGCACTGGCTTGCATATGAAAGCCAAGTTTCAGAAAATACTTTGTCTTCTTATAAATGCGATATGTTTTATTTTCTAAAATTTATGAATATACATAAAGGTAAAGTTTTAACGATAGAAATCCTAAAAAACTTGAAAATAACAGATTTTCGCAGTTATCTTGCATCAGGAACAAGAAAAGGACATACCTCGGCATCTTTGGCTCGGGCTATGTCTGCAACAAAAAGTTTTTTTCGCTGGCTGGATAAAAACAAACAAGTTCATAATCCAAATATAAGCATAGTTCAGTCCCCTAAACACCTTAGAAATATCCCTCGTTCTCTTGATGAAAAAGATATTGAAGATGTAATAGAGGTTATTGAAAAATTACATAAAAAAGAATGGCTGAACAAAAGAGACAAAGCGGTTTTTTATGTTCTTTATGGCTGTGGTCTGCGGATAGGGGAGGCAATGGCTTTAAACTATGGAGTTATTCCAGATAATGGCGGAACAATGGTTATTACTGGCAAGGGAAACAAGCAAAGAATAGTCCCCATTCTTCCAATAGTAGTAGAAGCTGTTAAAGATTACATTTCAAAATGCCCGCATAAATTCAAAAAAGGAAAAGCTCTTTTCTTGGGGACACAAGGCAAAAGATTAGATGCTGGTGTTTTGCAAAGAAATATGAGAAAAATCCGCCGAAAACTAAGTCTTTCTGAAACAATTACTCCTCATTCTTTAAGGCATAGCTTTGCAACACATATTCTTAATTCTGGTGGAGATTTAAGGTCGATTCAAGAACTTTTAGGTCATTCTTCACTATCATCAACTCAGATATATACAGATATAGACATTAAAAAAATAGCCACGATTTATGACGACACCGATTCATCTAAAACAAAAAAGTCGTCATTCTGAGGGCTTTTTAAAGCCCGTTAGAATCTCATTATAGAATGTGTAAAGAAATGAGATTGCTACGTCGCTTTGCTCCTCACAATTGTAGATGAGGTTTATAGCAGCGTTATTGTATGACATAGCCTTTTAAATTATATTCTTAATGCCAAAAGGAATATGAACAGATGGAATATGGTCTTTGGCGTTGTCTAGGTTTTTAATTTGGTCTTCAAAGAAAATATGCGGTTGAATGACATCAAGAACGCTTGTTTTTTCAATGCCTCCAAGGAAAAACCCTTCATCGACTATGATATCCCAATCACGCAAGGTTGTTATAACTCTTTCATGAGCAGGGGCGTTTCGAGCGGTTACAATAGAAATTCTAAGACGAGGCTTGTATGATTCGTCTTCTTTTTGTTTTTGAGCTTCTATTTTTTGAATTTCTGCTATTTTTTCAAGAAAAGGCTTTAGAGGTCCAGAATTAAGAGGTTTTTCAGAATTAGTCTTTTCATATTCGTGAAATTTTTCTACGCCTTTTTCATTGCTTACGGTTTCTGCTTCGTCATCTGCAAGCACTCCGTCAAAGTCAAAAGCTATTCTTAATTCTTTGTCTTCAATGTCTTTATAATTTTCTGTTTGTAAGACTAATCCTGCGGGGTGTCCTTCTTCGATTGCTTTTGTAGCATCTTTTTTGTTAGCCGTGAGAAATAGCGATATGTGAAAAGGCTTAATAAAAGGATACGGAGACTTTCCCTGCAAAAAAGCGGCACGGCTGATGTTTAGCCCATAATGTTCGATTGAACGGAATACTCTTAATCCTGTATCAGGGTCGTTTTTTGATAAAAGAATAACCTCGGCAACAGGGTCGTTTTCACGCAGGTCATTTAGCGAAAGAAGTCTTTGTATGAAAGGAAAGGCAACACCTTTGTCAAAAGGAACATCTAAATTTTCACGTTGATATTTGCGGTATTCCTTTTCACCGTATTTCTTAAAAACAGCATCAGCACTATCTATATTAAATAATGCACTTGAGGCAATTCCGACAACCAGTCTTTTGCTTAAATCATAAGACATTATTAAATTTAAATCCCATCTATACGTTTGTCTTTTGGATAGCGAATAGAATATCCTAGGTCTATATTCTTTTTTTCTTTTGGTTGGTATTCAAAGTCCCAGCTAAGAACTCCTGTTTTGTCTTCATAGTTTCTTTCATATTTGGGAGTTGTATATTCATCGAGAATTTCAACTATAATATCTTTGTTTTGAGAAACAGGAACATTGTCGAAAACAATAATACTTACAGGCATTTTGTGCAGATTTTCGACTTTTGTACGGTATTTTCTTTCGATTCTTTTTTCTTTGGATATTAAACCTAGCTCAGATGTTTCGCCCTCTAGCAGTCTGCGAGACACAGCCACCTTGTCATCAATACCGAATGACAATTTCAGCTCATCATCTGGACGGAGTTTTTTCAAGCGAGCTTTTCCGATGAAAGCTTCATCACGAAATAAATTCATTTTACCGAAAAGCAGAGGAGCTTTGCCATTATATTTTGCTTTGGTGTGAAGATAAGCCTTTGTGCTGAGTTTTGGCGTTATCTGAACCGTAATTTTTGTATCCATTTTATATGTATTGATAGCAAATTTATGCAAAGCATTGTCCGCAGGAACGCTAGAACTTCCATGTATTACAAACTCTGCTGCAAACTCACTTGCGACAATGGCAGCTTGCTGTATGACGGCTTCTGGAACAGGAGGCGACATAGAATCTTCCTCATCAGTCATCATGCGTCTTCCTATAGCCATGCCTTTAATGACTTTTCCTGCTTTGTTGGCAAAATGAGCGATGCGTTCTTTTCTTTCTTTGTATATTTGTGGCTGTATGAAATTTATCCACCAAGTGTCAATAGTTGGCATTTGTGTTCCTTGAGAAGGTCTTGCAGTTGACAGAGTCAATGCGACATCTTCCCAGTTTTCACCTGTTCTTTGCTTTACTTGTCCATGCTGTGTAAGAGACAATTTAGCAGTTTTAGTGTCGAGCCTTGCGTCATACAATGGAGACCATGAAGCTTCATTTATCTGATATAAAACTACGAGTTTGATTTTAGCAGTTTTTTTTGCTTTGACGTTTATTTGCACCTGAATGCTGTCTTTGCTTCCTGTGCGAATATTTCTCAGTTCTTTATAGAGTTTCTGAATTTCTTTGTTGTTTTCACGGAGTGTAAATTCATTTTTCAATAATGCTTGGTTTGTTTCTGCAACACCTTCGCCTATTGTTTTCCAAGCAGTTTCCCATTTTTCAGGCTTTATCTCACCTCGTTTAATTTCTTCATTGATATTATCTGGAGCGTATTTCCCAATGTTTTCTATGAATTTTTTTTGAGTGTGTAGAGATTGATTTTCCATTTGAATGGTTCTGTTTTTATCATGCAAGTCAGTTATGAGCTTGTTGAGTTC
>DAOWDM010000178.1 GCA_030639035.1 Alphaproteobacteria bacterium | reverse complement strand
GAAAAATGGCTAAAAGAAAACCTGCATGATGTTTTTGGAACAGTTCATCTTCTGCCATTTTTTCCATATTCTTCAGATGATGGCTTTTCTGTAATTGACTTTAGAAAAATCAATCCACAATTAGGCGACTGGAAGAACATAGAAAGCTTAAGCAAAGATTTTAACCTTATGTTTGATGCCGTAATCAATCACATTTCAGCTAAAAGCTCTTGGTTTCATTCTTTTTTAGATAATAAAAAACCATATTCTGATTATTTTATTACAAAAAGCCCAGAAGAAAACCTTTCAAATGTTACAAGACCAAGAACATCTCCTTTATTGCACCCTTTTGAAACAAAGGACGGTATAAAACATGTATGGACAACTTTTTCCGAAGATCAAGTAGACCTTAATACAGCCAATCCAGATGTTCTTATAGAAATAATAGATTTACTTCTGTTTTATGTTTCTAAAGGAGCAAAACTTATAAGGCTAGACGCAGTTTCTTATTTCTGGAAAAAAGAAAATTCAACCTGCATTAATTTAGATGAAACGCATTTATGCGTACAGCTTTTCAAAGATGTTATGGAAGCTGTAGCACCTTCGACATTAATAGTTACAGAAACGAATGTTCCTCATGAAGAAAACATAGCTTATTTAGGAAATGGCTCTAATGAAGCTCAGATGGTTTATCAGTTTGCTTTACCTCCTTTAATTATTGATGCAATCCAAACTCAAAATGCAAATTATTTATCTGCTTGGGCAGAAGAGTTGAAAATTCCATCTGATAAAACAGCGTTTTTTAATATTACAGCAACACATGACGGCAATGGAGTACGTGGAGCATCAGACTGGCTACCAAAAGAAAACATTGAAAACATTGGAAATGAATGCGTTAAAAGAGGCGGAAAAGTCTCTTACAGAGCATTAGATGATGGTTCAAAAATTCCATACGAACTCAACATAACCTTTTTTGATGCACTAACTCCAGCAAATGAAGATGCTAACGATGACATGAGCATTAAGCGTTATATAACAGCTCAATCTGTTGCATTTTCTCTTGCTGGTGTTCCAGGAATTTATTTTCATAGCCTATTCGGAACACGCAATGATTACAAAGGGTTTGATGAAACAAAACAGCCAAGATCACTTAACAGACGCAAATTTAACTTAGGTGAATTAAACGAAATAATGGCGAACGAAAAGTCCAGAGAAATGAAAATTTTCAAGGCTTACACAAAGTTAATCAAGCTATGGAAAGAAGAACCTGCTTTTAATCCGACAAGCTCCCAAAAAATTGTTTTCCTTCATAGTTCTATATTTTCTTTATACAGGGCAAAAGAAACAGAAAATCCTATTTTAGCAATACATAATTTTTCTAAAAACCATATAAACATTGATACTAAAGAAATTAAAAAAACATATGGAGAGGCGACTCTTTTGAAGGATATTATTACAAATAAAAATATTCATCTAGAAGATACTATGCAAATCAAACCTTATGAAACCATATGGCTAAAGAAGAATTAAAAGCTAAAAAATTCCTGTTGTTTGTTGCATTACACAAACAAAACTTAGCAAAAAGCACCAAAAACTTACACCGCTAAATGCTTCAAATTAACACCCTCATATTCAATCTTGCAGATAGCTTCATTGAGTTTTTTTATGCTTACGCCTGAGCCTTAAATTGCGTCAGCCTTCCCAGCCTCCTAGGGCTAGATTTCGGCTTCTCTCATTGCGTCTCGGAAATTGTGGCGGAAGGAGTGGAAGGAGGTTTTTTCGGTTTTGGCTTCAACGCTGCGTAAGAAACGCCAGAACCATTTTGAGTAGATGCTTGAATAGTTGCCGTATTTATCACGGGGGAGTTCTGGGAAAAGATGCTTTTCTCCTCGCTCTTTTATAGAAGCAACATATTCCATAAATCCAGCTTCTTTTAACTTCGGGTGGATTGGGATAATTCTGTGGCTGGCATCAGAATACATCTCTTTTATTCTTTTATGATTCCCTCTCATAAACCGTGTACTTGGTTCCGTCAACAATACCAATATCTTCGATTATTGGGTTTTCTATCCACCAATCAGTACGGAACAAATAACGATATTTTACTGAATTATATTCAGGAAATACTCTAAATTCAGAATCTTTAATAGTTCCCTGTTTCAAGTATTTAAAGTAATTATCTGCCTCCTTATCACAAGAACGTAAAAGACAATTCAGCACCTCTTTACCAGTGTCTGAGCTAGCATATAAAAGTGTAAAGCCGTTTGGCAAATAGTGATGCCCATATATTGGTGTCATTCGTGAATTAATGTTGTCATGAGAACCAAGCTCAGTATCCGTTACAATAGCGATTTTAAACTCAGTTTGATTCTTTGTTGAATTTAAAATGTCATTTACGACTTTTAGAATAGAGAAAAGCTCAGGATTACCTTCAATATTGTGGAATTCGTAAAGATTGAGTTTTTCTTCATATTCAACTCTAAATCTCTCTTCTTCTATGACAAGTCTGCAACACATAAAACATGCAACGGAAATCTGGTTGCCATCAACTATTTTAGTGTTCGTATCTATAACGAAAATTGAATCGTACCGTGTCAGTTCTTTAAGCCCACCAATTGTAGCTAAACTGTTAATTTGTTTGTGCCGTCCTTGAATTTTTGGTCCTTTTGAACGATCATAATTGGTGGAGCGTTCCATATAATCTGGAACAATCTCTTTTCCTTTTTCATCAGTAAAAACAATCTCTCCAGACTGCTTGAATGTTGCTGTTGCGGTAACGCCATCTGGAGGTTTAAACTCAAAAGATAAATTCACTGGCTTTGGTGTTTGAGCATGTTTTTTTCTCATTTTTCATTTCTCTTATTCTATAAGATGTAAACGCACGTGATTCGACATGACTTTAGCACCAGACTTTAGCAGTTCTAAATATCTGTGCTTTTGGAAAACAAAATATATAATGAAATCAATGGGTTATGCAACACTGCGAAGCCTTGGCGAAGCAGGGTGGCGGAGAGACAGGGATTAACAACTAATCCACCAAAACCGTTGATTTCATTAGGTTTCCAAAAACACAAAACCATTCCCTCTAACCAAAACTTTAGCAGAATTCATTAGCAGATGTAAAGCGGGATTTAAGATACGTTATTTTCTGTTTTGGTGGACTAGAGAATAAACTAGGGGAATTAGAAGCAGTGTTACAATTCCGCTGACTATTAGTCCGCCTATTACAGTAATGCCTAAGGTGTTCCATATTTCAGAACCTTCTCCTTTTGAAAAAGCTAGAGGAACCATTCCGAATATTGTTGTAAAACTTGTCATTAGTACAGGACGTAAACGGGTTTTTCCCCCAGTAACAATAGCTTCATGCAGACCCATTCCACGTTTTCTTAATTGCTTGATGTAGTCTATTAAAACGATAGCATTTTTAACCACAATTCCCATAAGCATAATTATACCTATAAAACTCATTAAATTAAGAGGTGTAGCTGTAAATACAAATGCCCAAATTACTCCAACAAAGGCAAAAGGAACTGAAAACATTATAATAAACGGGTCAATAAAATCCTCAAATTCTCCAGCCATGACCATATAGACAAGAGCTATTCCTAAAATCAAAAGTAGAGTTAAATCATTAAAAGCTTTTCGCTGCTCTTCTACGTCTCCACTCCATTCAACAGACACTCCAGCAGGGAGTTCAATAGAAGCTAATTTTGTTTTAATATCACTAACAACATCTCCAAGAATTCTTCCATGAAGTCCAGCTAAAACTTTAACTACTCTTACCCGATTTTTCCGCTCGATTTCTACAGGTCCTGTTGCTTCTTGTATGGAGGCTATGCTTCGGAGTTTGATGATTTGACCTGTAAGTGTAGTTATAGGAGTTTCTCCGATTTCATGAATGCTTTTTCTTTGTTCTTCTTTGAGCCTGAGTTCTATTTCAAAATCGTCTCCTGCTTTTCTAAATTTTGTATCATCAAATCCGTAATAGTTGGTTCTAAGTGCATCAGCAACAATTGCTGTATTTAATCCAAGAAGAGCTGTTTTGTCTCTGTCTAGTAGAACATGAATCTCTGGTCGTGGATTTTTTCTGCTAATAGAAACATCTACTGTGCCTTGTGTTGATTTGACAATACTGCGGATTTCTTCAGCTATTTTGTTAGTGTCTTCAATGTTATGACCAAGCACTTCTATACTGATAGGACAACCACCTCCAAAGAATAGTTTTTGAATAACGCTAATTGCCCGAATACTGACATTTTCTATTTCTGACAAAGCGATTACTTGCGGTCGGATTTCTGCTGCTACTTCTTTTGCCGAGCGACTGCGTTTTTCTTTGGAAACAAGCCTTGCTCCTGTACGTCCTATATTTGTGCCTTCACTAAAGCCAAGAGCACTTAACAACCCTTTTTTACTTTGCCCTGCCAAACCGTAGAATACTTTTAGTTCAGGTAGTTCCTGATACATATCTAGGACTTTTTTTGTTGTTTTTGCAGTTTCTTCTCCACGAGTTCCTTCTGGTAATTCAATAACGATTTCAATTTCTCCAGAATCTATTTCTGGTAGGAATTCAACTCCTATCAAAGGAATAAGAGCCAAGCTTCCCAAAAACACACCAGCAAACATTGAAAGAAATTTCTTGCTATTGCGTAACACCAATTCAATGCAATGAGCATAAAATACATCAATTCTGCCAAGTAGTTTTCCACTCCATTCAAAAACACGGTTTTTTTGCTGTTCTTTTTGAGGACGGAGTAAGTAAGAGGAAGCCATAGGAGTTAGTGTCAGCGAAATAAAAAGTGAAGCAAGAATTGTAACTAAAATTATAAATGCCAGTTGTCCAAATATGATTCCTGCAATACCTTTTATAAATAATAAAGGAGCAAATACAGCTACAATTGTCAGAGTTGAGGCTATTACAGCCATGCTGACTTCTGATGTTCCGTTAATGGCTGCTTGTTTAGGAGTTTCTTTTTCTTTGTCAATATGTCGTACAATGTTTTCCAACACTACTATAGAATCATCAACCACCATTCCAACAGCAATAGCAAGGCTCATCAGGGAAATCACGTTAATTGTGTATCCCATAGCAAAAAGACCTATAAAAGCTATAATAACAGAAAAAGGAATCGCAAGCGTAACGACAAGACTGGAACTAAACCGCCTGAGAAATAAAAAACACACGAGAATAACCAGAATCCCACCGACAGCTGCCGTTTCAGCAAGATTATTTATCATGGTATAAATATGGTCAGAGTTATCAAGAACCACATGAATAGAAATATCTGACGGCACTTCATTCTTTAATGTTTCAAGGCGTTCTTTTAGAGCATTTATTACATTTACTGTATTAGCTCCTGACTGCTTTCGGATAATTATAACCATTCCTAGAGTGCCGTTTCCCCAGCCCCATTGTCTTGGTTCTTCATGAGTATCTTTTACTTCAGCAATATCTTTAAGACGCACTAGAGCATTACCTGAACGGCTGATTACTGTGTTGGCAATTTCTTCTGCATTTTGGAAACGTCCTGCTACACGAAGCTGAAGTTCTTGCTTTCCAACTTTAACAGTTCCTGCTGGAAGGTCGAGGTTTTCTGCTGCTAAAACTTTTCTGATTTGCTGTACAGAAAGATTATAAACCTCTAGCTTTTCACGGTCAAAATGGATATTTATTTGCCGCTCAAGCCCTCCTTCATAAAGAATTGCGCCGACACCAGGGACTCGTTTAAGAGGGTCGGCTATTTGCTTGTCAACTATTCTGTATAAATCTGGTCGGCTTTCTTTAGCTGTAACAACGACAACAAGAGCTGGCACCATGGAGCTGCTGAATTTAAAAATAAATGGATTTTTCGCACCATCGGCAACATCTGGTTTAGCAAGGTCTATTTTTTCTCGAATATCATTAACTGCAACATCAAGATTTGTACCCCAGTTAAATACGCAGTTGATGATAGACAGATTGTCTTTTGATTTTGATTCCAGCTTATCAAGATTAGGAGTAGTGGAAAGATTATCTTCAAGATATTTTGTTACTTCTGACTCAACATCAGAGGCAGAAGCCCCTGGATAAACAGTAATAACACTAGCGGCAGGCGGTTCTATATCAGGAAGCAAGTCCAGATTAAGCCTTAAAAACGCTACACTGCCAAGCAAAGTAATAGCAGCAAAAATCATAACAATAGTAACAGGTCTATAAACAGATATTCTTGGTAAATTCATTTGTTACTCTTTTTGCTGTACATTTACTTTAACACCAGATCTTAATTTTCCAGCTCCGCTTGTAACTACTTTTTCGTTTTTGGTTAGACCTTCCAGCACTTCGGCATATTGGTTGTTTGTTGCTCCAATTTTTACTGCTCGTTTGAAAGCCTTGTTTTTATTTATTACAAACACATAAAATGTTCCACTTCCTGATAAGTGCTGTAAAGCAGTGCGTGGAACAGCAAGAGTCATTCTTTTCTTTGCTGATAGTTTTACCCTGACAAACATTCCGTCCACCAACTTTTCTGATGGGTTTGAAATTTCTATTCTTACACGAAAAGTGCGTGTTTTTTGGTCTATCATTGGGTTGATAACTGTTACTTTTCCATAGAATTCCTGTTTAGAAAAAGAGTCTACCGTTATAACCGCAGGGATTCCTTTGCTGATGCGTTCAAAATCGATTTCAGGTAAATTGATGTCAGTCCTTAAAGACGTTTGATTTACAATACGCAAAAGTATCATTCCCGAAGCAACACCTTGTCCGATTTCAGCGTTTCTTTCCACCACAATGCCGTCAATCGGAGAGCAAACACTTGTGTTTTTCAGATTTTCAAGAGCTAGTCCTAATGTCGCTTTTGCCTGATTATGCTGGGCTTTTGCGGAAGATACGGCTTTTTGTGAAGTTTCATAAGCCGTCTCTACTGTTTCAAAATTACTTTGTGAAATGGTTTTTTCTGCTATGAGCTTGACAGCTCGATTGTATTCTCTTTTTGCCTGCCTAAATTGGACATTAGACAATGAAACTGCCGTTTCCGTTGCTATCAGTGTTGCCCGAGTTTGTTTTACTACGAGCTTAAAACTCGCATTGTCCAATTTTATAACAGCTTCACCTGACTTAACCTTATCGCCAATATCAACTATAACACTGGTTATAGTTCCTGCAATCTTTGGGCTAAGAAGGCTTATTGTTTGTGCTTTCAAAGTACCAACAGCATTAAAATTATCACGAAACTCATGGAGAACAACAGGGGCTACAGTAACAAAATGTAATTCATCAAGTGCCGTTTTGTCTTTTTGCAAACGGCTGTCTCGAAGAACAAAAACCGCAGCTGCAACTGCTATAATGGCGATTAAAATATATGCTATTTTATACTTCAACTAATAATTCCTAACATTTTCCTAATTGTCATTACCACGTCGCTATGCTCCTCACAATGGCAATTAATCTCATTATATTCTATATATACTACATAAAAAAATAAGAAACAACTTGATTTGGTCGGTCGAGTGAATTATACTTAAGTCATACGATTGACTTACAGCTAAAGGTTGCGAAATGTCAAAAACAACAACAGACGACACTAAACTAGCTTTGCTCTTTACTGCTGGAGAGCTTTTTGCGGAGCATGGTTTTGATAGTGTAAGCACTAGAATGATTGCTGAGAAAGCAAATGTAAATCTTGGCAGCATTCACTATCATTTTGGCGGGAAAGAAAATCTTTATGTTGAGGCATTTAAATATATTTCTAAAAAAGAAAAACGCCCAACTATAACGACTGTTTTAGAGGAATACCCTGAACTGCAAGCAACTCCTGAAGGCAAAGCTGAAATTATAAAAAAGACAATTTTCCGTCTTTTTAATG
>DAOWDM010000051.1 GCA_030639035.1 Alphaproteobacteria bacterium | reverse complement strand
TTTCTTACTGTTTGTACTGGTATCGCTGGTGTTGGTATGGTTGCTCTTCCCGCTGGTATTCTTGCAGCAGCTATTTCTGATTATATCAGACGAAGCCGTGAAGAATATGAATCAAAGGTCGAAAAAGTTCTGCGTGAAGGTAAACTTTCAGAAGATGCTATAGACGAACTTGAAACTACACGTGAAAATCTTGGTTTGAAACAAGACGATGCCGGACGTATTTTAGACCTTGCTGTTCATACAGGAAGAGCTATGCAGTCGTGTCCTCATTGTGGCAAGCCTTTAACGGCTAATAAACGCAAGCCTAGAAAAACAGGCGGTATAGCAAGCAACGCTCGTCGTCGATAGGCTTTTAGAGTAATAACAAAATAACGGAGTAATATAAAAATGAAGGTTGTTGCATTTAACGGAAGTCCTAGAGAAAGTGGGAATACTTCAATTCTGATTGGTCATGTTTTTTCTGCTTTGGAAAAAGAAGGCATAGAAACCGAGCTTGTTCAGATAGGCGGAAAGTCTTTGCGTGGTTGTACTGGGTGCGGAGCATGCAAGAAAAACCAAGACAAAAAATGCGTTCTTCCAGATGACGGATTAAACGGATATATCGAAAAAATGATTGAAGCAGACGGCATTATTATTGGCTCACCTGTCTATTTTTCAGATGTTACCGCAGAAACCAAAGCTTTTATTGACCGTGCTGGTTATGTATGCCGTGCAAACGAAAATCTTTTAAAGCACAAAGTTGGCGGAGCTGTAGCTGCAGCTAGAAGAGCTGGTTTTTCTCATACTTTGAACTCAATCAATCATTTTTTACATATAGGTCAAATGTATATTTCAGGCTCATGTTATTGGAATCTTGGCATAGGCAAAGGTATTGGCGATGTTGAAAATGATGATGAGGGGATTCTCACAATGAAAACTCTTGGCGAAAACATGGCTTGGCTGTTGAAAAAAATCAAACAATAAAATACAGGGAATATAAAATGCAAGTGCAAATGAAACGCAGTGAAGCAGAAGAAATAAGCAATAAAATCTATACTCCAACGTCAGGTAAAAGATGTCCTTTTTCAAACTTTGAACCTGAAGGTAAAATCTTGTCAAAAGAGAAAATTTTATCAGAAGACGAATGGAAAAGTAGTACAAAACTTGGAAATCCAGAATCTGACTGGGTTAAAGCAGGTTTGATGGCATATCTTTTTATAATTGCTAAAAACACTAGTGATATTAAAGGGGATAATGTCTTTCCAGTGTTTTTTAGATTTGAAAAAGAAGCTAAGAAAAAAGTTAAAAAAAAGAGAAATTGTAGACCAGATAAAGGAATAATAAAGTTTTTGCTTCAAGATAACTTGATTGAATTGAAGCAAAAAAATGATGCAAATGACTCTTATTTTCATCTTACAGAAAAAGGTAAGGAAGAATACAAAAACTTGAAAAATGAGTATGAGCAAAAATTAAAAACTAGCGATTCAGAACAAAGTTAAATAAAGCTTTGTTCCATAAATAGTATTGCTTTTTAATTTAGCCACACTAAAAAAATCACCCAGAACGTAAATTTTTGAAAACTGCATCTTGTTCAAAAAGGTAAAGCAGAGTTCTTAAAGCTATTCCTCGCTCGCTTTTTAGGTGAGGGTCTTGTTTTATCATTAGTCTTGCGTCGTTTCTTGCTGTGGTTAGCAGGTTGCTGTGAATGTTAATGTCTGCCATTTTAAATTCCAGCATTCCGCTTTGTTTTGTGCCTAGAATTTCACCTGCTCCACGCAATCGTAAGTCTTCTTCTGCAATTTTAAAGCCGTCTTCTGTTTCTTTCATAATAGTCAGCCTAGATTTTGCAGTTTCGGTCAATGGCATTCCATAAAGCAAAATACAAGTCGATTGCCTGTCGCTTCTGCCTATGCGACCTCTTAGCTGATGAAGCTGGGCAAGTCCAAAACGTTCTGCGTGTTCAATTACCATTACAGTTGCTTCTGGAATATCAACGCCTACTTCGATGACAGTTGTTGCGACTAGAATGTCTATTTCCCCACTGGAAAAAGCTTCCATGACAGCATCTTTTTCCGCACCTTTCATGCGTCCGTGAACAAGCCCGACTTTGTTTCCAAAAATATGCTGCAAGTATTCAAATCGGACTTCAGCCGCCGCTAAATCTAGCTTTTCAGACTCTTCTACCAAAGGGCAAACCCAGAAGACTCTTGCTCCATCAGATATTGCTCTTTTAGTAGCAGCAGTAATTTCTTCTAACCTAGATATTGGAGCAACACGAGTGTCTATAGGCTTTCTATTTGGAGGAAACTCATCAAGTTTTGATACGTCCATATCTCCATAAAAAGTCATGGTAAGAGTACGAGGAATAGGCGTTGCCGTCATAACAAGAATATCCGCCTGCTTGCCTTTTTCCGTTAATTCCAAACGCTGATGAACTCCGAAACGGTGCTGTTCATCTATGACGGATAAGCCTAAATCTTTAAAAATAACGTCCTTTTGAAACAGAGCATGAGTCCCGACAATAATATCTATTTCACCAGATGCTAGAGATTCAAGAATTTCTGTTCGTTTTTTTCCTTTATCACGCCCAGTAAGCAGGGCTATTTTAACGCCTGTGTCTTTTAACAGAGGTTCTATAGTTGCAAGATGTTGTCTTGAAAGAATATCAGTCGGAACCATAAAGGCAGCTTGCTTGCCTTCTTCAACAGCATTTAACATTGACAGCAAAGCTACAATTGTTTTACCGCTACCAACATCTCCTTGAAGAAGCCGTAACATTCGGCTGTCAGAAGCCATATCTGTGTTGATTTCCTCAAGAGTGTGTTTTTGTGCATTGGTAAGAGCAAAGGGCAGGGCGGTAAGCACTTTTTCACGCAAGCGGTTGTCCCCGTTAATGCTGATGCCAGCTAAGCTTTTTATATCTCGCCTAACTAATGCAAGAGTAACCTGATTTGCAAGCAGTTCATCATAGGCAAGTCTAGTCCTAGCAGGTGCAAGAGGCGAAATATCGACTTCACCATCTGGATTATGAGCTTTAAGCAATGCTTCATGCCACGAAAGCCAGCTCTCACGTTTTTTATGCTCTTTATCCAGCCATTCAGGCAGTTCGGTTGTTCTATCCAAAGCATGATGAATTGTGCGAAGCAGAATTTTTGAAGACAGCCCTGTGGTCATTGGATAAACTGGCTCAACCACCATGATTTTATCTTTTTCTTCCAAAGTCCCAACATGGTCAGGGTGTGTGATTTGAGGGGCAAAATTAAAATATTCAACCTTGCCACTAACGATACGAGTAGAGCCTTCTGGCAGAATTTTTTGCAAGTAATCCTTATGACCTCTGAAAAATACCAAGGATATATTCCCAGTATCATCAAAACAAGCAATCCTGTAAGGGACTCGTTTATTTGCAGGAGGACAATGAGAACCAACTGTAACCGTAAGAGTTACAATCCCCCCATCAGGGGCGTTAACAATAGAAGGCGAAAACCGCCTGTCAATATACCCGCAAGGCAAATGCCACAACAGGTTTGCGACCTTATCCCCACACAATTTCTCAATCAATTTTGAAAGCTTAGCCCCAACACCGTCCAAAGACTCAACAGGAGCAAACAACGAAAAAAGAACTTCTGGACGCATTTATTAAGCCTGCTAAAATATTGAATTATTTATCATTAAATTATTATACCAATTTATATGATAAAAAACAGGTAGATTCTGATACAAAAAAACCGTCATTCTGAACTTGATTCAGAAACTATCTTCTTTATATCGGTAAAGGAAAAAAGTAATGTCAATTTATTCTAAATCTACAAAACAATTCTATATCGGAAATATCTAATGTTAAGCTAGTTGAATATGAGCTATCATTTAATCTAAAACAAGTTGAAGTAAATTAAAAACGACCATCTACTGTTATTCTGAGAAAGCTATAATACTATTTTATAGATTCTCACGGGCTTAAAAAAGCCCTCAGAATGACGGTTATGGGGTGTTTGTAGGAAGATGTTTTCCCTCCGCTGTCATTCTGAGGAGCGAAGCGACGTGAGAATCTCATTTGGAAGATGTCTTTAATGACAACACAGTTAAACAAAAACCATTAAACTACAACAGGATACGGTATATTTCTAATGGATTACATTAACGCTATAAATGATAAAGAACATGTGACTCTTGCAGGTGTGCCTGATGGGTATGATGCTTTTGTTTTGGCGGAGTTGGCTGAGGGCAAAGAGGTTCTTCATGTGGCTCGTGATGATGTTCGGCTGGCTTGGTTTGTTGAGGCTGTTAAATTTATCTCGCCTGAAATTGAGATTCTGGACTTTCCTGCTTGGGATACAGTTCCTTATGACAGGGTTTCCCCTCATGCTGATATAATCGGTCGGCGACTTAATACTTTGTCGGAACTTGCAAAAAATAAGAAAAAATCTGCTCGTATAGTCGTAACAACTATAAGTGCTTTACTGCAAAGAGTCCCAAAACGCAATTTGCTTGCAGGTTCTACTCTTGTATTAAGAGAAAAAGAATACGTTGATACAGATTACCTTGTCCGATTTCTAAACCGTAGCGGTTATGGGCGTGTTGAACAGGTCATGGAGGCTGGAGAATACGCCATGCGTGGCGGCATTGTTGACATATATCCACCTGGTACGGAAGAGCCTTTAAGGCTTGACTTGTTTGGTGATGAAGTTGAATCTATCCGAACTTTTGACCCTTTAAGCCAGCGTACAACAGGAAAAATCAAAGGCTTTACTTTTAAACCAATGAGTGAAGTAATTCTTGATGATAAATCTGTTTCACGTTTCAGAAGCTCATACCGTGAGATTTTTGGAACTATATCTAAAAATGATACTCTTTATGAGTCTGTTTCTGAAAAAAGACGCTACTCAGGTATGGAAAACTGGTTACCTTGTTTCCATGACGGATTAGATACGCTTTTTGAATATATGCCTGATGCGGTTGTAACGTTAGACAACCAGATAGACGAGGCTAAAGAATCTCGTTTTGAGCAAATTCTTGAATATTTTAATGCTCGTACTGAAATCTTAAAAGCAGGGAAAACAGGCATGGAAGGGACTTCCGTTTATAAGCCTCTACCTCCTAACAGGCTTTATTTAGATGATGATGAGTTAAAAAGGTGTCTTGCAGAAAGAACGGTTATACAGTTCTCGCCTTTTGATGCTCCTGATACTGAAAAGACAGAAACAAAATTCTTAAATGCAGGAGGTAGCCCAGTTAAAGGCTTTGCTGACGTGCGAGCTAGAACCGAAGAAAATCTTTTTCAAGCTGTTTCAGAATATATATCAGAGCAAAATCGCAAAGTTGTCATCACAGCTTTCAGCAAAGGCTCAAGAGACCGCTTAGCTAGCTTGCTGCACGAAAGTTCTCCTGAAATTACAGATACTTGGAAGGAAGTCTTAAAGCTAAAAGCCAGCAAAGTTCCGATAATAACTCTTGGTCTTGAAAAAGGTTTTACTACCAATAAGCTGATAGTAATTAGTGAGCAGGATATTCTGGGTGATAGGCTGTCTCGTTCTGTTAAGAAAAAAAAGAAAGCTGATAATTTCATAGCCGATATTTCAACCTTGTCCGAAGGTGATGTTGTTGTTCACTCAGAACACGGGCTAGGGCGTTATGAAGCTTTGATAACCGTTCAAGTCGGCGGTGCAGCCCATGACTGTTTGCGGGTTATATATGCAGGCGGAGACAAGCTTTTTGTCCCTGTGGAAAATATAGAAGTCCTTACAAAATACGGTTCGGAAAATGCAGGACTTAAGCTTGATAAACTAGGCAGTACAGCTTGGCAGTCTCGAAAGGCAAGGCTTAAAAAACGTATCAGAGATATGACTGACCAGCTTATGAAAGTTGCAGCAGAACGCCATATCAGAAAGGCAGATGTCATAACTCCAGCAGAGGGATTGTATGACGAATTTTGTGCTAGATTCCCTTATGTTGAAACAGATGACCAAGCCGTTTCAATAGCAGATGTAGTTGATGATTTAGCATCAGGTCGTCCTATGGACAGGCTGATTTGTGGAGATGTTGGTTTTGGCAAAACCGAAGTAGCTTTAAGGGCTGCATTCATAGCTGCAATGTCTGGTGTTCAAGTTGCAATAATCGCCCCTACAACGCTCCTTGTTCGTCAGCATTTCAAGACTTTCAAGGAAAGATTTGCTGGGCTTCCTTTGCGAGTAGAGCAATTATCAAGGCTAGTTACTCCAAAAAATGCAAAGGAAGTAAAACAAGGTATTACCGAGGGTTCTGTAGATATTGTTATAGGAACTCATGCTTTATTGGCAAAAACAATTTCATTTTGCAGTCTAGGGCTGCTTGTTATTGATGAAGAACAGAATTTCGGAGTTGCACATAAAGAACGCATGAAAAGCCTTAAAAGTGATGTTCATGTTCTTACGCTTACAGCAACGCCTATTCCACGGACTTTGCAGCTTGCTTTGACTGGCGTAAAAGAAATGAGTGTTATTACTACTCCGCCAGTAGACAGGCTTGCGATACGGACTTTTGTTCTGCCGTTTGACCCTGTGGTAGTGCGTGAAGCAATCTTGCGAGAACGTTTCAGGGGAGGGCAGACTTTCTTTGTATGCCCAAGAGTTGCCGATATTGATAAAGTTGTAGTACGGCTTAATAAGCTGATTCCTGACATTAGAATAGCAGTTGCTCATGGGCAAATGCCGCCGACTCAGCTTGAAGAAATTATGAATGACTTTGCCGATGCTAAATATGACCTGCTTGTTTCGACTAATATTATTGAATCAGGTATAGATATGCCTTCGGTTAATACTATGATAATTCACCGTTCTGATATGTTCGGACTGGCTCAGCTTTATCAGTTGAGGGGAAGAATCGGACGTTCTAAAAACAGAGCCTATGCTTATTTGACTCTGCCAGAAAAGAAAAGAATTACAAAAACAGCCGAGAAACGCTTACATGTCATGCAGACTTTGGACAGTTTGGGGGCAGGATTTAACCTTGCAAGCTATGACATGGATATAAGAGGGGCAGGGAATCTGCTTGGAGATGAACAGTCAGGACATATCAAAGAAGTCGGAATCGAGTTATATCAACAGCTTCTTGAAGAAGCCGTAAAAGCAGCTAAAAGTGGGGCAGGGGAAGAAGCTAAAGAAGACGAATGGTATCCTCAGATTACTACAGGAGTTCCTGTTCTTATTCCTGAAATATATATATCTGATTTAGGAGTTCGTCTTGCTTTGTATCGCAGGATTTCAGGGCTTTCTGAGCAAAATGAAATAGAGGCTCTTGCAGCGGAACTTATTGACCGTTTTGGCGAACTGCCAGAAGAAGTTGAAAACTTGCTGGAAATAATAGCTATCAAAGGTTCTTGCCGTGTTGCAAATGTAGAAAAAGTCGATGTAGGACCAAAAGGAGTAGTTGTTACTTTCCATAAAAACTTGTTTCCTAATCCTGCTGGT
>DAOWDM010000118.1 GCA_030639035.1 Alphaproteobacteria bacterium | reverse complement strand
GCGTTGCGAGAAACTGCTCGTCAATTAAACTCATCAATTTCAAGTTTAAAGGACTTTCTCCTTTAGGCTCATGAAATTCGGGGGACTGAAATTCGGGGGACAGAAATTCGGTGGACGCAGAAATTCGGGGGACAGTATACCTAATTATTCAGAAATTCGAAATTCGGGGGACAGTATACCTAATGAATTCGGGGGAAATTCGGGGGACGGAAATTCGGGGGACAGTATACCTAATTATTTAATTCTGGAAATTCGGGGGACAGTATACCTAATTATTTAATTCTTAATTCGGGGGACTTAATTCGCGCAATTCGGGGGACAGTATACCTCAATTCGGGGGACACTATACCTCAATTCGGGGGACAGTATACCTAATTATTTAATTCTTACAATTCGGGGGACAGTATACCTAATTATTTAATTCTTAGAAAAGGACTCATCATTGCTAGTTGAATAATGGTGTTGGTTATGTAGGCTTTATTGATTTTATTGGTTGTTGTTGTATATTGTGAATGTCGTCAATATTCATCATTATGGAATATAAATACAAATGGCTCAAACAGCTTTACAGATTTTGCAAAATACTTACGGCTATGACAGTTTCAAAGGTCAGCAGGCGGATATTATCGAGCATGTTATTTCTGGAAAAAATGCTTTTGTCCTGATGCCTACTGGTAGCGGTAAGTCTCTTTGTTATCAAATACCTGCTTTATGTCGTGATGGTGTGGGTATTATTGTTTCTCCTCTGATTGCTTTGATGCAGGATCAGGTTGATGCTTTGAAACAGCTTGGAATCAAAGCAGCTGCTATTAATTCCAGCATGCCTGCGTCTATTATCAGGCAAGTACAAAGCATGATACGTTCAGGCGATGTTGACCTTGTTTATGTTGCTCCTGAACGTTTATTGATGGATAGCTTTATTGAGTTATTAGAAAAATCACCTATAGCCCTGTTTGCTATTGATGAGGCTCACTGTGTCTCTCAATGGGGGCATGATTTCAGACCTCACTATATGGGGTTGTCATTATTAGCCGAGAAATTTCCAGATATTCCACGCATAGCTTTGACTGCTACGGCTGATTCTCCAACACGCAAAGATATTGTTGAACGCTTGCATTTAACAAATGGAGAAGCGTTTATTGCAGGCTTTGACCGACCTAACATCAATTACAGCATCACAGCTAAAAACAATCCTAAAAAGCAACTTCTGCAGTTTATTAAAGAAAATCATCATAAAGACAGCGGAATTGTATATTGCCTGTCTCGTAAAAAGTCCGAGGAAATTGCTGGCTTTCTTTGCGAGCAGGGCTTTAATGCTTTGCCTTATCATGCAGGAATGTCTGCTGCTGAACGTTCTTGCAATCAGGATAGATTTCAGAAAGAAGATAGCGTCATTATGGTTGCAACTGTCGCATTCGGCATGGGAATTGATAAGCCTGACGTGCGTTTTGTTGTTCATATGACTATTCCAAAAAACATTGAAGCATATTATCAGGAAACAGGCAGGGCAGGGCGTGATGGTCTGCCAGCAAATGCTTTGATGATTTACGGCATGAGCGATATAGCAATGCTGCGTAGTTTTGTTGAAGATTCAAAAGCTCCTGAAAATCAAAAACGCATAGAGCATCAAAAACTGAACGCTCTTCTTGGATTGTGTGAAGCTGCTTGTTGTCGCAGACAGGTGATTCTGGAATATTTTGGAGATACTTGCGAGCCTTGTAATAATTGCGATACTTGCGAAACTCCGCCTGAAACTTTTGACGGCACTATTGCAGCACAAAAAGCAATTTCCTGTGTCTATCGCACGCAACAGCGTTTTGGAGTCAGCTATCTTATAGATGTTCTGCTTGGCAAAAGTAATGAACGCATGGAAAAATTTCAGCACGATAAAATCAGCACTTTTGCAATAGGCACAGAATACAGCAAACCAGAATGGCAAAGCATTTTCCGTCAGCTTGTAGCAATAAATATATTAATGGTCGATATAGCTGAGCATGGAGGCTTAAAAATTACTCCTCAAGGTCATAAGTTTCTTAAAGAAAAAGAAACAATAAGACTGCGAAAATATACTGGAAAAGCTAAAAAAACTCCTAAAACTAAAATATCTCTTACCTTTGAAAATAATGATGAACAAGTTTTATTTGAAGCCCTAAGAGCTAAAAGAATGGAGCTTGCCAAAGCCCAAAATGTTCCGCCATACGTTATTTTTCACGACAAAACTTTGCGTGAATTTGCAATACGCAAGCCTGATTCTATAGAACTAATGCTTCAAATAAACGGAGTGGGCGAAAGGAAATTAGAGCATTATGGAAAAGCCTTTT
>DAOWDM010000043.1 GCA_030639035.1 Alphaproteobacteria bacterium | reverse complement strand
TTAAAAGGGTGTTCAGCATCTTTCACTTCCTTTATTTTATCTTTTAGATACATATGAATGGTTTTAAAAATATTGCTATCAGGACGATCTTCTGTTGCTTATATGGCAAGAATAACGTCAGGGTCTATGATTAAAATAGTTATTTCTTTTTTAATGTTGCGAAAGCGTTTTTGCATACGTTCGAACATTTTGTGGTTGTCTGTGTCAAGAATAGCTTCATTTTCAGGCT
The DNA here is from genome assembly GCA_030639035.1 of Alphaproteobacteria bacterium. Classification (GTDB taxonomy): domain Bacteria; phylum Pseudomonadota; class Alphaproteobacteria; order DAOWDM01; family DAOWDM01; genus DAOWDM01. The sequence continues at coordinate 10,275 of DAOWDM010000043.1, read as the reverse complement.
TGTTGACAGTTACAGTAGTTGCCCCTTCATTCTCAGAAGGCTGAAAATATATGGTTTTGCCTTCGTTTGATTTGGCAATTACCTTAATACCAGGTCTGTCTTGATAATGCTTTGGTCTATTTTCATCTGAACCTGATTCAAAAACAGTAACAGAACCATCGAAAAACTTTTTCAACGTTTCTTCTATAGAAGGTGTGCTACTTTTATTTTGTTTCAATGTTGTATTAGCCTGTTTGTTTTCCATCAAAGGTTCTCCTAATAAAAATTATTTTTTACAATTAACTATAATATTACTTAAAAAGACAAAACAGTCAACATGTTTTTAGACAAAAGTTTTTTTTATTTAAATAAACTGTGAATTACAGTATTTCCTGTTTTTATCCCCAATTTATCGGCTGTTCCTCCGTTTATTTCAAGCACAGCCCTAACAGGCACTTGAGAAAAAATATTTTTTTCTGACTTTGGAGTTGTACGTTCAGCAATACCAAGTATTTTACCGTCTTTGGAAATAAAAATCATATCAAGCGAAATAAAAGTATTTTTCATCCACATTGAAACTGGAGCGGTTTTGCCAAAATCAAACAACATTCCTGCGTTTTCTGCCATTTCAGTGCGGAACATCAGCCCTGTTCTTTTTTCTTGTGGAGTTTCTGCAAGCTCTATGTTGAATTTAACTTTTTCACCATTTGCTTTTAAGATTTCCAAAGAATCTTTTGCAGGATAGCAACCTGCAACAAGAAAAAGCAGTACTGCAAAGCGAATCATTTTATAGAAATTCCTTCATCATCAGCTGTTACTGTAACGGCTATTTTTTCTTTAATACTTTCGTTAAGAATCAACATTGCAAGTTTGTTTTCAAGTTGTCTTTGCATGAGTCTTTTTAACGGTCTAGCTCCATATACTTGGTCATATCCAACTTCTGACAGCCATTTCTTAGCTTTATCGTCTATTTCAAGCAAAACTCCATTGTTTTTAAGTCTTTTTATGAGCATATCAGCCTGAATATTGACAATTCCTTCCATATGTTTGCGAGAAAGCCTGTGGAACAGCAGAATTTCATCTATACGGTTTAAAAATTCAGGTCTAAAAGCCAAACGAACGACTTTCATAACATCTTCACGAACAGCTTTAGTTTCCTCGTCTTTTGTTTGTTGAGATAAAACATCAGAACCAAGATTTGAAGTCATAACTATAATGACATTACGAAAATCAACAGTTCTTCCTTGGCTGTCAGTTAATCGTCCATCATCTAAAACTTGAAGCAGAATATTGAAAATATCGGGGTGAGCCTTTTCTATTTCATCGAAAAGAACTATCTGATACGGTCTGCGTCTTACTGCTTCTGTAAGAGTTCCTCCCTCATCATATCCAACATAGCCAGGAGGAGCTCCGATAAGCTTTGATACGGAATGCTTTTCCATATATTCGGACATATCCAGCCTAACCATTGCACTTTCATCGTCAAATAGAAATTCAGCCATAGCCTTTGTAAGTTCTGTTTTGCCTACCCCTGTAGGACCTAGAAACATGAAAGAACCGACAGGACGGTTTGGATCTTGAATGCCAGAACGAGACCTGCGTACAGCGTTTGATACAACATTTACAGCCTCAGCCTGCCCGATTACACGCTTGCCGATGTGTTTTTCCATGCTGATAAGTTTTTCACGTTCCCCCTTTAGCATTTTATCAACAGGAATCCCTGTCCATCTGGATACAATAGAGGCAATATGCTCTGATTTCACAACCTCTTCAAAAGAGCTTTTGCCCAAAGTTTTTTCTGTTTCTGCAAGCTGTTGTTCCAACCGTGGTATTGTTTCGTTTTGCAGCTCGCCTGCATGTTCATATTTATATTTACGTAAAGCTATTTCTAGTTCGGTTTTTGCATAATCCAGCTGTTCTTTGATGTTGGTTGAGTTTGCTAGAGATGCTTTTTCTTCTTTCCATTGTTTTGAAAGTTCATTGGTTTTTTTCTGCTGTTCTTTGATGTCTTTTTCAAGCTTTTCTAGGCGTTTTATAGAATCTTTATCTGTTTCTTTTTTCAAAGCTTCACGTTCAATTTTCATTTGTGTCAGCTTGCGGTCAATTTCATCTAGTTCTTCTGGTTTTGAGTCTACTTCCATTCGCAAACGGCTGGCTGCCTCGTCCATTAAGTCTATAGCTTTATCAGGCATAAACCTGTCTGAAATATAGCGGTTTGATAAAGTCGCTGCAGATACAAGAGCATCATCTGAAATACGCACTCCGTGATGAAATTCGTATTTATCTTTTATTCCACGCAATATTGAAACTGTATCTTCAACAGAAGGTTCTGCTATAAAAACAGGCTGAAAACGCCTTGCCAAAGCTGCATCTTTTTCAACGTGCTTTCTAAATTCGTTTAGAGTTGTCGCTCCGATACAGTGCAGTTCTCCCCTCGCAAGAGCAGGTTTTAGCAAGTTAGAAGCGTCCATAGCTCCTTCGGATTTTCCAGCTCCGACAAGAGTGTGCATTTCATCAATAAACAGTATTATTTCACCAGAAGCTGCTTGTATTTCGCTTAATACTGCTTTTAGCCTTTCCTCAAATTCACCTCGAAATTTTGCACCTGCTATCAAAGCCCCAAGGTCAAGCATCATAAGTTTTTTGCCTATAAGGCTTTCAGGAATATCTTTATTTACAATTCGTAAAGCAAGCCCTTCGGCAATTGCTGTTTTTCCTACTCCTGGTTCACCGATAAGAACAGGGTTGTTTTTAGTTCTGCGGGATAAAACCTGAATAGTGCGTCTTATTTCTTCATCTCGCCCGATTACGGGGTCAAGCTTTCCTTCCGCAGCTTTTGCAGTGTAGTCGATTGCGTATTTTTTCAACGCTTCAAACTGGTCTTCCGCAGAAGGCGAATCTGCAAGACGTCCTTTTCGCATGTCATTAATAGTTTTATTGAGACTTTTAGGAGTAACGCCGCAGTTTTTAAGAACGCCTTTAATTGATAAAGCCTGAAGGATTCTTTCAGCAGTTATATAAGAGTCGCCAGCTTTTGTCGCTAGTTCGCCTGCTAAATCAATAATAGATAGAAAATTTTGAGTCGACTGAGATTGAACATTTTGCCCGCTGACTTTTGGGATTTTTTCTAATTTAGCTTCAACATCGCTGAGAGCTTTTTCAGGATTTCCTCCTGCTTTGCGTATTAGGTTTGTAGTAAAACTTTTTTTATCATCAAGCAGGGCTTTTAATATATGTTCAGGAGCTAAAAACTGATGAGAACTGCGTCTTGCAATTTCCTGTGCTGATACAATGAAACTTTTAGATTTGTCTGTAAGTTTTTCATAATCCACTGCAAATATCCCTTAAATTTTAAAATCAGCCTGTATTTTTCCTGATATAATAATTCTACATTAAGCATAGCAAAAGCACTATGTTATCTTTTTTTATTTAATGTCTCTTTCAGGGCTTTATGTTCATTTTCACCTGCCAACAGCATTGAGGCGTATATAGCTTCTGCCTGTTGCATATCTTCTGCTCCAGCTTTGATTCCTGCGTTAAGCATTTTTGTTGTAGCATCTACAGGAGTTATCATCAGTCCACGCTGGTCAAGCATTGTTGCAAGGTCGAGGAAAATCGTCATAGGAACGTCAATTTGTATTTCATCTTTTGAGAATTTATCTGGCATGGTTTTAACTCCTTTTTACTTTATAAAAAACGACCGCCAAAGAAACCTTTGGCGACCGGGAGTTATAAACCGCAAAGAGACGGCACGACGCTTTTAGCCGAAGCCTGTACATAACGCCGCCTCCCGGTCATAACCGAGAAACGACATTTTTATTTTCGATCTGATGTCACAGACCGCTCTTTGATGGGTTTATAAGTCCCGAAGCATGGATTTTGCCACGCTCTATTTGCAATGGTAGAGATGAGGTGCAAAAACGTCAACAATAATATTTATTGTTATGCTGTAATGACTATAAATCAGAAACGAACCAGAATAGTCCATTCATGTTTTATAAAATGATGCACTAGGGATACATTTGAGGAAAGTTCTTTTTTGCAAAACGCCATGTATTCATCTGGGTCGGCGTAATATAGGGAGTCTTTTTTCTTTTTTGAGTGATAGCTTAAGATATTAAAGGCAAGCCCTTTGCGTGTTTTTGCTGCAAGCTTTTTTAAGGTTTCCTGAACATAAGCTTTCCAGACTTCATTATCAGTATCTAATTTTAGTCCGAAAGCTCCTGAAGCTATAGAATAATCTGCTGTTTTTGTAGCTTTTGGAGAAAGAGTGAATTCTGTTCTTGTGTCATTATGAAACTGTTTTTGAGCTTCTTTTAAAGTGCGGTGGCAAATATCATACCCATGATAGCGACTGTTTCGCATAATCCGTTTTTTCTTTAAAAAATCAAATAAAGCTCCGTATGCACACCCGAAGTCATTAATAGATACGTTCCCATGCCACTTGTCATGATGAGAAAAAATTTTACAAAGAAGCTTAAAACGAGCTTTTTGCCCTGATTCGCTTGTCCATAGAACGCTTTTTGCTGATGTCCCATAAAGACCAAAAGTCCACTCATATGTGGAAGCAATTTCCATCAGAATATTTCTGGTTTTTTCCTCTACTTCTGGAAAAATTACTCGTCCAACTTCTTTTGAGAACTCAGAGTTTGCCATGTTCTACAATCAGCTAGTTGATTGCTTCAGCTTCTTTAGCAGAAGCTTTTTTATCTATATCAGAAGGATCCCAAGAAAAGTTCAAATCAACGTCTTTATCTTGTGTTTTTGATTCTGGAGTTTTTGGTAGCATTTCTCCTAAAGTTTTAGGAGTAGCTATTTCAGCATCTTTAGGGGCTTTAGCAAAAGAAGCTTTCTTGGTTCTTTGAACTTTTTTCGGTTTTTCTTCCTGTGGTTCGACTTTTTTAATCTCAGGTGTTTGTGTTTCGATTTTTTCAGGTTCAGCTATCACTGATATAGTTTCTTTTTGAGCTGAATCTTCTGAAACATTATTGTCTTTTACATTGTTCTGATTGTTGTTATTGATTTGATTTTGAACTCGATAATAGTGCTCTGCATATTGAAGACATTGTTCAGCAAGCAGGCGTTCTCCACGAGAAAGAGCTTCCTTAGCTGCTAATAGATATTTATCCATTACCTGACTAGCATTGCCTTTTATTTTTCCAACTTGGCTGCCGCTGTCAAAAGATGTTCTGTTGTTATTTCTATTGTTGTTATTGTTACTGCGATAATTATTGTTACGTCCACGAGGACGTCCCCTGAAACTGGAACTTTGCTTCATTTTAAAATAACCATATTGTTAAAATTATGTATGTATCAAATATCCAAGCACAAACGCTATTATATTATTTTAATGGTGAGTTGATACAATCTAACGGAATTTCTTTGAAAACTCCTCGTCAGGGAAACTCCCTGCTTTCTTATCAGAGTATAGAATAATCATAAATTTTAATAAACACCAGCATTTATTTCTATTAGAGGTCAAAAAGAATACATCTATCAATATTCGCTATGTCTTTTTGGACTTTGTAAGTAGTAAATCCTGCAGCAGTGAAAATTTTAGTAACATCTAAAGTTTGCCCAATACCTATTTCCAAAGCAAGAAAACCTTTAGCAAAAACAACGTCTCGTGCAAAACTTGCGATAGAGCGGTAAGCATCAAGACCGTCATTCCCTCCATCAAGAGCAAGCATTGGGTCAAACTCAGAAACTTCACGTTCAAGATTAAGAATGTCTGTTTTTGGAATATATGGCGGGTTTGAGATTAGAATATCAAAAGGCTTATCTGTATTAAAATCTTTCCAGTCGCATTGTTTTATTTCGCATCTGTTTGAAAAACCAAGGTTTACAGCATTTTTTCTGGCAACCTCAACCGTTTTGAGACTGATATCAATGCCTACACCTTTGGCGTTAGGCAGTTCGCTAAGTAAAGACAATAAAAGACAGCCTGTTCCTGTTCCAAGGTCAAGAAGCCTTAAATTAGCCGATTTATCAGTGATTTTATCAAGCACAGCTTCGATTAATGTTTCAGAATCAGGTCTTGGGTCAAGAGTGTCCGAAGTAACTTCAAAATCCAAAGTCCAAAACCCTTTTTTACCTATAATTTTTGAAACGGGTTCATGATTAAGCCTGCGTTTTACAAAAGATTTAAGGTTTTTGAGCTTTACGTCATCAAGTGGAATTTCAGGATATGAAAAAACTTTCATCGTAGTTTCGTTCAATACAAAAGCTACAAGTATTCGTGCATCAAGTCTAGGTGTAGACGTAATGTCTTCAAACAATTCAGCAAGCTTGTTTACTGCTTCACCAGCTGTGTTTACTTCTTCAAGCATCAGCTTATTTCAGCTAGTTTTGCTGCTTGGTCTTCGGTGATAAGGGCGTTAACGACCTCTTCAAGACCTTCTCCGCTTAAAATCTGGTCAATCTTGTATAAAGTTAAGTTAATGCGGTGGTCTGTAACTCTTCCCTGAGGGAAATTATAAGTCCGTATGCGTTCTGACCTGTCGCCTGAACCGACCTGATTTTTTCTGTCGGCGGCTCTTTCTGAAGCCAGTTTTTGCCGTTTTTCTTCATAAATTCTAGAACGCAGCACTTTCATAGCACTTGCTTTGTTTTTATGTTGTGAAGATTGATCCTGACAAGCAACTATTGTTCCTGTTGGAATATGCGTAATACGAACTGCACTGTCTGTTTTATTGACGTGCTGTCCACCTGCTCCAGAAGCTCTGTAAGTGTCTATTTTCAAGTCTTTTGTTTCGATGTTTACTTCAAAATCCTCGACTTCAGGCATTACTGCAACTGTGGCTGCCGAGGTATGGATTCTACCGCTGGTTTCTGTCGTTGGAACACGTTGGACTCTATGAGCCCCTGATTCAAATTTCAGTTTAGCAAAAACACCTCGTCCTGAAATATTGGCGGTGGCTTCTTTGTAGCCTCCGATTCCAGTCTCATTTGTACTTACGACTTCAAAACGCCAGCCTTTGTATGTTGAATAACGTTCGTACATGCGGAATAAATCTGCTGCAAAAAGAGCTGCTTCGTCTCCGCCTGTTCCTGCACGTACTTCTAAAATAGCGTTTTTCTCATCTGCTTCATCTTTTGGAATAAGCAGGATTTTTATGTTGTGTTCAAGTTCTGGAATCTGTTCTTTTAAGGAAAAATATTCTTCCCTAGCCATTTCTTTCATTTCTAAATCGCTGTCAGCGTCTTCTATGATTAAAGAGGATTCTTCCATTTCCTCGTTGGTTTTATTAAAAGATTCAATGGCTTCAACAACAGGAGCAAGCTCTGCTATTTCCTTTGATATTTTTACATATTTTTTTGCATCAATACTTGAATCGTTTGAAATAATAGCTTGAAGCTCTTCGTAACGGATTACGACACCGCTTAATTTTTCATCAAAACTCATTTATATTACCTTTTGAAGCAAACACATTGTCATGCTGAACTCGTTTCAGCATCCACTTTTTTTCTTTTACAGCCCAAAAAGTAGATCCTGAACTAAATTCAGGATGACGATTGAGTTATAAAACACTAGCTACTCCGCAAAATCAGCGATTTTTTGTTCGAGATTGTTTAGGGATACTTCTTCTTGTTCTCCGTTGTCAAGATTTCGAACAATTGCAATAGAGCGTTCAAGCTCATCTCCGCCAAGAATAATTGCTGCTTTTGCGTTTAGTTTGTTGGCTTTTTTCATGCGTTTTTTTAAGTTTCCAGAATACCCCATGTCAATTACAAAGCCTGCTTTTCGTAAGTTATGGGCTATTTTAAGGGCTTCTTTATTCGCTTCTTCTCCAATTGGAATAATTGTTACAGGTCTTGGAAATTCAGGCGTTTCTTCTAATAGCATTGCGAGCCGTTCTACTCCAGCAGCCCAGCCTACACCTGTTGTTGCAGAGCCTCCCATTTGTTTTACAAGCCCATTATAGCGACCACCTGCAAGCACAGTTCCTTGAGCTCCAAGTTCGGTTGTTGTGAACTCAAAAGCTGTGTGGCAGTAATAATCAAGCCCTCTAACCAGTTTTGGATTAAGTGTAAAAGGGATTCCTATTGCTGTTAATCCGTCTGTAACTTCTTTGAAAAACTCAACAGAATCTTCATTCATGCTGTTAGCCATAGACGGTGCGTTTTCAATAATCGGCTTGTCGCATTCTTCTTTGGAATCAAGAATTCGCAAAGGATTTTTTTCCAAACGCTCTTTGCTTTCTTTTGAAAGCTGTTCATAGTGTCCTTTTAAATATGCGACTAGTTTGTCTTTGTATGCTTTGCGACTTTCCGCATCTCCAAGAGTGTTCAGTTCTAGTTTTACTTTATCTTTAAAACCAATTTCACTAAGGAAATCCCAGCCTGCCGCTATGACTTCAATATCAGCTTGAGGAGTATCAACTCCGATTATTTCTATTCCGACTTGATGAAATTGACGCTGGCGACCTTTTTGAGGGCGTTCATAGCGGAACATAGCTCCTCGGTAAAAGTGCTTTACAGGAACATTTTGAGCCAATCCGTTTGATATGAAAGAGCGAACTATTCCAGCCGTGCCTTCAGGTCTAAGCGTCATGCTTTCGTCATTTCTATCGCAGAATGTGTACATTTCTTTGGTTACAACGTCCGAGGTGTCTCCTAAAGTTCTTGAAAATACTTTTGTAAATTCAAAAATTGGAGTTGAGACTTCTCTGTAGCCGTAACGTTCAGTGATTTTTCGTGCAGTTTCTTCTACTGCTCGATGACGAATAAACTGTTCAGGCAATAAATCGTGAGTTCCTCGTACTGGCTGTAAAGCTGCCATTTACTTTTTTTCCTGTATTTTTTGTTCGACCAGCTCTACAAGGCAATCGACAATTTTTTCATTGCTGATTTTTTTTGTAGCTTTGCCGTCAATATAAACCATTCCTTGACCTGCTCCGCCACCTGTAAAACCTATGTCGGTTTCCTTTGCTTCACCTATGCCGTTTACAACACAGCCAAGCACAGAAAGAGAAATAGGTGTCGTTATGTGTTCAAGGCGTTTTTCAAGTTCGTTTACAACTTTAACTACGTCAAAGCCTTTTCTTGCACAAGTGGGGCATGAGATTATTTTTACACCTCGATGTCTTATATCAAGAGCTTTTAATATTTCAAAACCTGCCCGTACTTCTTTTTCAACTTCTGCGGTAAGAGAAACTCGCAAAGTATCCCCGATACCTTCAAGTAGCAGCCCGCCTATTCCTATTGCCGATTTTACAGTCCCAGACATTAATCCGCCTGCTTCTGTTACTCCTAGATGCAAAGGATAATCGCAGGCTTTTGACAGTCCTCGATAAGCTGCCATTGTCATCAATGTATCAGATGCTTTAACGCTTATTTTGAAATTGAAAAAGTCGTTATCTTCTAAAATTTTTGCATGAGACAAAGCACTTTCTACCATAGCTTCAGGGCATGGCTCGCCGTATTTTTCCAGTAGTTCCTTTTCAAGACTTCCTGCGTTTACACCAATTCGCATAGAGCAGTTGTTGTCTTTTGCAACTTTTATGACTTCTTTTATGCGTTCATCAGAACCTATGTTTCCAGGGTTTATTCTTAAACATGCAGCTCCAGATTTGGCTGATTCTATTGCTAAACGGTAGTCAAAATGTATATCGGAAATAATAGGCACTTCTACTTGTTTGATTATTTCCTTTAAGGCTTTGGCTGAATCTTTGTCAGGACATGAGACACGTACAATATCTGCCCCGACTTTTTGAAGTGATTGAATCTGTTTTACAGTTGCAGCAATATCATATGTAGGAGTGTTTGTCATAGACTGCACAGTTATAGGAGAATCTCCGCCTACAGGGACATTTCCAACGTATATTTTTCGTGTTTTACGGCGTTTGATATTACGATATGAGCTATCTGTCATTTTTTAAAATCCAAATGTTTATTGATTAGTGTGGGCAGTTCCGTCAATCAAATGCTGAGGCTCAAGAATAACATCACGTCGTACTGTTCCCAAAGGACCAAAAGGTTTTACTTTTTTGCCGTCAACAAAAACATCAATCCCACCTGCATTGCCTGTCATAAGCGTAATGCCGTCAAGATTTGGAACACGATAACTGTCATCTTTTTTTAAGACTCTGGTAAGAAGCACCTCTTCACCTTTGTTTATCTGCACCCAGCTTTCACTGTTGGTAATCAGGATAATGCGAGAGTCTTTGTTTTCCAATCCATATTCTTGAGGAGTTATAACTTCTGGTTCTGCTTTATCTTCTACAGCTTCTAAAGCAGATTCTATTTTTGTCTCAATCGCATTATCAATCGTCTGTTCTTTTTCCTGATTTTCTG
>DAOWDM010000213.1 GCA_030639035.1 Alphaproteobacteria bacterium | reverse complement strand
TTCTTTGATTGCTATAGCAATTCTGCCGATTATTAAGGTATTTGCTTTAAGAGCCTTAAGAAACGAATTTTTTATAAGAGGTGCAGAGGTCGGAATTCCTGAAACGGTTGCAAGCTGTTTTGTTTTGCTTTTGCCCTACTGCATTATATCAGGTTTCCTGCTAACTTTAGCAAGTAAATTGCTTGCATCGACTAGAGACTCGTCAAGTATTGGTCAAGTGTATTTTTTGGATAATATCGGGGATATGCTTGGCGGATTTTTGTTTAGCTTTATTCTTGTGCTGTTTTTTAATCATTTCGAGATTCTGTATTTTCCAGCTTTGATGAATTTATTTTTTGCTGGTCTTATTGCGTTGCTTTTTAACAAACGATTTCTTGCTGTTTTTTCGATTGCAGTAACAGTATTGCTTGTAATTATTGTTTCGCTTTTTAATCTTGATGATATTTCATTAAAAACTCAGTACCAAAATCAAGAAATTGTTTTTAAAGATAATTCTCCATACGGAAGCCTTGTTGTTACTAAAACTTTCAATCAGTTTAATTTTATTGAAAATGGAATAATTCTTTTTTCCAGCCATAATGTCCAAGAAAAAGAAGAAACCGTTCATTACGCTATGATTCAGCGTCCAAAAGCTAAAAATGTTCTACTGATTTCAGGTGGAGTTTCTGGCACAGCTCAAGAGATTCTAAAATACGGAGTAGATAGAGTCGATTATGTAGAGCTTGATCCTTTGATAATAAAAACAGGTCAAAAATTTCTGCCTCAAAGCCTTGATGATGAAAGAATAAAAGTCATCAACACAGACGGCAGGCTTTTTGTTAAGCAAACAAACGAACGTTACGATGTTGTAATAGCCGACATTCCCGACCCTGCAAATTTTCAACTGAACAGATTTTACACAAAGGAATTTTTCTTTGAGGTAAAAAAAATCCTAAACCCAGACGGAGTTTTTGCTTTTTCTATAGGACACTATGAAAACTATATGAGTGAAAAGCTAGCAGGAGTATTAACTGTAGCTCACAAAACAGCAAAATCCGTTTTTTCAAATGTGCTTATGATTCCCAGCGAAAAAGTGTTCTTTTTGTCCTCTGATGAAAAGCTCAACATTAATATAGCTGAAGCTATAGAAAAAGCTGGTATTAAGACTTTTCTAGTCAATAAATATTACTTAAAAGGAATTATCACAAAAGGCAGACTTGAGTCTTTAAAAAGAGCTGTATCCAGCAAAGCTGATATAAATACTGACTTTAATCCTGTTTTGTATTTCCGACATATTCTTCACTGGCTAACGAAATTCGAGACTAAAAGCGGTTATATTGAAGCAGGGCTGTTAATATTTATAGTGCTTTGCTTGTTTAAGTTAAAGCCTGTTACTTTTGCTATTTTCACTACAGGATTTGCGGCTTCTTCTATGCAGATTGTTCTTGTGCTTGGATTCCAGATTCTTTATGGAAGCGTTTATGACAAGCTTGGTGTGATTGTGGCAATGTTTATGCTTGGTTTGGGAGCAGGTTCAGCTTTTATGAATAAATTTCTGCATAAATGCGGTAAAAAACACCTTGTATGGCTGGAAATAGCAGTTGCTATATACAGTTTGTGCGTACCGTTTATTTTGATGACAGCTGGGATTTCTATTTCTTTGTGGCTTATACCGATGCTTGCTTTTGGCTCTGCAGTTCTTGTAGGTTTAGAGTTTCCCTTAGCTGGAAAGTTGGATTTTTCGGAAACTGCCTCTACTGCTTCAAGAATTTACACGGCAGATTATATAGGTTCAGCTTTGGGAGCTTTGCTTGTCAGCACAATATTAATTCCAGTTATAGGAATTTTAGAACTTTGTATTATGATAGCTATTCTTAATCTGATAAGTGCAGGTGTGATTTTTAAAAATGGTCGATAATAATTTATCCAGACGAGATGTTATAAAATACGGAGCAGCAGGTTTTGCTTGCTCTTTTTATGCCGTTTCAGCCAATGCTTTAGAACAAGATGAAACGATTTTTTCAAAAGATGATGCTTATTGGTCAAAATGGGAAGCTAGAGGCTGGATAAAAGAAACAAAGTATTACATCAAACGTGGGAACAATATAGTTCAATGCAAAACATGCCCTAACATGTGCATTCTAGGATTAGATGAACGCAGTCTTTGCCGTTCTAAAATCAATAAAAACGGCAAGCTTTACACTCTTGCATATGGCAATCCATGTTCTGCCAATAACGACCCAATAGAGAAAAAGCCACTGTACCATTTCCTGCCTGAAACGAATATTTTTTCCATAGCTGCAAGCGGTTGTGGCTTTAGATGTCTAAACTGTCAAAACTGGTCAATTTCGCAAGCTAGACCCGAAGAAGTAAAAGACCCTACAGGAGAGCCTGTTCTGCTGACTCCAATGCGTAAAAAACCACTTACTTTGAAAGACATGCACAGACTTAGCATGTTTCCAAAAAATGTTGTTGCAATGGCTCAGCACTTAAAATTACCGTCAATAGCCTATACATATTCAGAGCCTTCTACATGGTTTGAGTACATGTCCGATACGGCAAAATTGGCTCGTGAAAAAGGCATAAAAAACGTTTGGATAACTTGTGGTTATATCAATGAAAAGCCTTTGATTGAGCTTTGTAAATACATTGATGCGGCTAATGTAGATTTAAAAAGTTTCAGTAACGAAACATATATGAAGCTCAATTCAGGCAGATTAGAGCCTGTACTAGATACGCTTAAAACTTTGAAAAAACAAGGCGTATGGTTTGAAATAACAAATCTTATAGTTCCGACTTATACTGATAATCTTGATGAAATTTCTAAGATGTGTGATTGGATAGCAGAGAATTTAGGGACTGATTATCCTTTGCATTTTTCCAGATTCCACCCTGCTTTCAGACTAAAGCATCTTCCTCGCACTCCTGTAGATGTAATGATAAAAGCTAGTGAAATTGCAAGAAAAGCTGGGCTTAATTATGTATATATCGGAAATGTTCCAGAGCTTGAAGATGCAGGAATAACTTTCTGCCCGAAATGCAAAACAGAAGTAATAAAACGACAAGGCTACTCTATTATATTCAACAAACTAAAAAACGGACTCTGCCCAAAATGCAGCACCAAAATTGCTGGAGTTTGGAATTAGTAGCATTTTCATGTTATGTAGAATCTCCATTTTTTCAAGTCTACCAATTGTCATACTCAAACCAGACGAGGGAAATGGCTATTCCTGAAAAGCCAGTAGCATTGAGGCATATATAGCATCTGCTTGCTGTATGTTTTCTGCTCCTGCATTTATTCCTGCTTTAAGCATTTCCCCCGTTGCATCTATAGGTGTTATTATTAGACCATGCTCGTCAAGTATGTTTTGAATTTCGTCTCTTGAGTGCTTATCTGGCATAGTTTTAACTCCTTTGTTTAAAAAGAAAACAGCCACCAAAGAAAACCTCTGGTGACTGGGAGTTACAAACCGCAACAAAACGGCACAGTGCTTTTAGCCGAAGCCTGTACATAACACCGTCTCCCAGTCATACCGAGAAACGACATTTTTATTTTCGATCTTATGTCACAGACCGTTTGTTGAAAGGGTTTGTAAGCCCCAAGCATGGATTTTGCCACGCTCTATATGCAAGATTAAGCAAAAACAAAAACAAAGTCAAAGCTTGTAAGAATAATTTTAATTCTTGCTAAAACACAAGTATGCGTTTATATGAAAGATGATTAATCATTTAAGCATTAGGAAAAACATAGCATGGCAAAAGAAGAACTTTTAGAATTTGAAGGCGTAGTTCTTGAAAAACTTCCAAATGCAATGTTCAAGGTGAAACTTGAAAATGGGCATGAGATACTAGCACACACTGCTGGTAAAATGAGAAAGTTCCGTATTCGTGTAATGGTTGGCGACCGTGTGGACATTGAAATGACTCCATACGATTTGACTAAAGGCAGAATCACCTTCCGTCACAAAAACTAAAGCCTTTGCCTATGGTTGTGTTACTGTCCTTGCAAGAAATGTTAGCGACGTAGTAATTATAACCATCGCCTGTCATTTTCAGCCATCATGGCTGGGAATCCAGTCTTTCTTCTTTTAAGCTTTTCAAACACTCTGGATACCCGAAAGATTTGCTTTCGAGTATGACAATGGAGGAAAAGCCCGCAATAACAGCATTAAAATGCTCTATAGCTAAATCGTTTAATAATGAGCATACTCCGATGTCTCAAACTCACCGTCATGCTGAGGAGCACAGCGACCCTCCGCCGTCATTCTGAGGAGCGAAGCGACGTGAGAATCTCATTTAAGAATGTGCAAGCAGAAGTGAGATTGCTACGTCGCTAACGCTCCTCACAATGACGTGTTGGTGGTGGAAGAGCTGTATTCTGCATGGAAATCGGTTAGACACTATTATACAACACAGCCTAAATAAAACGCCTTTTCAACAACAAAACAATTAACCTATAATTAAGTTTCGGTTTTTAAATCTTTAATAAAGCCTTAAGCTGTTGTTAATGTTTATTTAATGTTTGCTGAAACAATTATTTGAATTTTAAGATTATTAAAGAGCATTTTTACCATTTAATTTTAAAAAACAGCCTTTTATTTTACTATGTTTTACCTGCAACTGCAAATGCAGTTAAAATATCTTGTTGTGCAACTGTGTTTGTAGTTGAAAAACTGCTACACGATTTTGGCAGTCTTTAACCTCTTGATAACAAAGGGTTTTAACGTCTGCAAATCATAGCACCAACATTGCAACCGCCGAAAATATGTATGTGCAAATGTTTGACTTCTTGGTTTGCATCGTCTCCAATATTTGAAAGAATGCGGTAGCCGTTGTTTTCAACTCCCAGCTCTCGGGCAACTTTTGTAACTGTTTTAAACAGAGAAGAAATTTCTGTCTCAGATGCGTTCTCGCTAAAATCAATCATTGAAATATATTCACCTTTTGGAATTACCAAAGCATGAATCGGAGTTTGTGGATTCACATCATGGAATGCAAAAGTATGTTCATTTTCATAAATTTTATTACAAGGAATTTCACCTCTTAAAATTTTTGCAAAAATATTATTTTTATCATAAGCCATTTTTTTCCCTTTCATAATCATAACAAGATTGTGCTATATAATGACTCAAAGAAAAAGGAATTTATAATGTCATTAGTTAGATACCTATCCGTAATGATTATTGCAACAGCTCTTTTTGGCTGTGGCGGGGCGGTTATTAACAAGGTTGAAACGAAAGACCCTATAGACGTTACTCGCAAAAACAAACTTGCTACAATGCAATTTGCTGATGTTGACTATAGCATCAGCAGAGGAACAATCGTAGGACGTTATAAGTTTATTCCTTTTCACTGCTGGCGGTTCAGTCCTCATATATCTTTTGATGAAGGAAGGCTGTCTCTTTCTGATTTATATGCTTATCCAAGAATTTTTTACCAAACCATGAATTCTGCAAATTTTAATGTTCTTGGTTATCCTGCAAAAATATTTAAAACCAAAAATGATAAAAAACCAGATATTTATGTAGGGGCTAGAATAAGCTATATCAATATGGACGTGTGCGACAGAGTCAGTGCTAGTTTTGGACACCCTTTAGACGTTCAGGAAGGCGAAGCAACAATAAAAGTTAAGTGGGAGCTTTACTCCAACAACAAAGAAAAAATTATTTACGAAACCGAAACCAAAGGTTATGCAAAAATTGACAGCCCTCACAGCAGTGGTGAAATAGTACTTGTAGACAGGGCTTTTGCTGAGGCTGTAAAAAACCTTGCTGCTGATGCTGGATTTTATAAAACTCTAATGGATTACAGACCGTCTATGGATTCTCCTATTGATGAGAAAAATCCTGACATGAGTATTAAAAACTATGCGTTATTTAAAAACTCTATAACAGATAATATTGATGATATTCGTCTTGGAGTGGTTACCGTTTCTGTAGGAGATACTTTTGGCACAGGCGTTTTCATTACCAAAAATTTGATTTTAACCAATCATCATGTTGTAGGTGGCAATGACCTTGTTAAAATTCAGCTTCTCACAGGCAGAAATTTTACTGGTGAGGTTATTCGCAGAAACTATAAAAGAGACGTAGCTTTGATTCAGGTGGAAACAGGCGGTTATAATCCGATTCCTATCAGGCTTAAACATTTGAAAATCACAGAGGAAATATACGCTATAGGCAATCCTTTGAGTAAAAGATACAAAGCAACCGTTACAAAAGGCATCGTAAGCCGTTTTGACAGAAACAAACACGGACTAGAGGACATTCAGTCAGATCTTGATGTTCAAGGCGGAAACAGCGGAGGACCTTTGCTTGATAAAAATGGAAACCTTGTTGGGCTTACATATGCAGGAATAGGCAAACACTCAATCGGAATGAATTATTTTATTCCTATTCATGATGCTTTGAAGAAACTAGATGTTTCTATTAGAGGCAGATACAATCCGTAACGTAATGAATTTTAGTTACGCAAACATTACCAGCGAGGAACGTTCTCGCCTTCTCGCCATCTTCTTGGAGGGTAACCTATGCCAACAGCAACGTCATAGCTTGCGGCTCTTCTTTATTCTTGCCTTATGTGTCCCCAGCCTTTGTTTGCAAATCTTAACGCACATTCAGTTGCTGATTCTCGCAGATTTGTAGGAGTGGTTACATATGTTCGGCAAGCAACGACTTTTCCTGTATCTGGATTTTGAAGCATCATAGAGCTTTTGCTTTTAGCATGTATGCGTGGAGCTTGTGCACAAGCTGAAAGAACCGTCAAAATAAGAACTGCTAAAACCTGTTTCATAAAATATCCTTATATTTTAAAAAGAATCTACTACAATAATTAATTATAGACTATTAGAATTTTGTTAAAGAGCGTTAAAAATGACAGAAAATTCCGATTTACAAGCAGTTTTCAAACTAAACCGTGAAGGTGTTAGCCTTCACCATCAATACATGCCTCAAAAAGCAATAAATGTTTACAAGCAAGCTCTTGAAATACAGCCCAGAAATCCATCTGTTTTAAGCAATCTTGGGAGTGCTTTTCAAGCAACAGGGCAATTAGAAGAAGCTCTTAAGGCTTTCAGAAAAGCGATTGCTATAGATTCCAATCATGCACAAGCTCATTATAATCTTGGTTCGTGCTTGCTTCTTTGCGGAGAAATAGAAGAAGGCTTTAAAGAATATGAATGGCGTTGGCATAATGCTGATATTCCAGATGAAAAGCGTTGGAAAGGTCAGCCTTTCATAGGAAAAACTCTACTCATTTCAACTGAACAAGGGTTTGGCGATACTATACAGTTTATTCGTCTTGTTAAACTTGCCAAAGAACGTGGCGGAAAAGTCGCTGTGATAGTACAGGCAAAGCTTGGCAGACTTTTGTGCGGAGCAAATGGTATTGATATGCTGATACCAGATGGAGCTCCTCTGCCTCATTTTGATTATTTTGCTCCATTGATGAGTTTGCCTAAACTGCTAGAGCTAACTGCAAATAACATTCCTTCTGAACCATACATAGAAGCTGAACCAGAACTTATAGCTACATGGGAAAAACGACTGAATAAGAAAAAAGGCTTTAAGGTAGGTGTTGCATGGCAAGGAAACATTAAAGTTGATAAAGACCGTTTTTTGATGTTAGAAAATTTTGCTCCTTTGGCTAAAATTCCATCTGTAAAACTAATAAGTTTGCAAGCTGGAGAAGGAAGCGAACAGATTGCTGACGTGCCTTTTTTAAATATTGAAGATTTAAGCGATGAATTTGATGCAGGAGAAGATGCGTTTATTGTTTCCGCTGCTGTAATGAAAAACCTTGACCTTGTTATAACAGTCGATACTGCTATAGCCCATCTTGCAGGAGCATTAGGCTGCATGACATGGGTAGTATTAAAAGCCGTTCCAAACTGGCGGTGGCAAATGGAAAAAGAAGACACTCTGTGGTATGAAAACATGAAGCTGTTTCGTCAGGAAAAAGCTAATGATTGGGATAATGTAATAAAACGCATTACCGAAGAGTTAGCACAAATTGTCTAGTGCTTGCTTGTTATCAACTGATATGCTTAATAATGATTCAAAGTTTACACCTCGCCATCATGCTGAACTTGTTTGTGAGGGTCTTTCGCTTTGCTCAAACTTCCTACTGCCTATGTTGTGATTGATAAAATAGATGAGCTTGAAGCTCTAGGTTTTGAAGAACATCAAAGAGTTATAGGAACTCACTCAAACACTGGTAATCGTTAAAAAACTTATAGTAATGTTTGTAAGTAACCCTTATTACTAACGTTTATTAGTGATACTACTAATAAAAAATAACAGGTTAAAATAGATGAATAATGACATTAGGTGGAAACAAAGATTTCAGAATTTTCAAAATGCTTTTTCTGTTTTTAATCGCCGTATAGATGGATATAAATTAGATAGGACAAAAGAAGCAGAACAAATGGCATTAATTCAATCATTTGAAATAATTTTTGAATTAGCATGGAAAGTTTTAAAAGACTATTTAGAAAGCGAAGGATTAAATGACACTGCTACACCTAAAAAAGCAATTCGTCATGCTTTTCAAGTAAATCTCATAACTGATGCTGAAACATGGCTTAAATCTCTTGAAAACATAAACCTTACAACACATACATACAATCAAGAAACAGCAAGGCAATTGCTACAATTTATAGAAGAAAAATTCTATGTAATTATGTCTGATTTGCATAGCAGGTTAGAAAAAGAATTATGAAATATGGATTGTCAGAAAATCAGCTAGAAGAAATAATATCAATCTTAAAAAGCTATGATGAGATTGAAGAGGCTATTCTTTTTGGCTCTCGTGCAATTGATACATATAAAAAAGCGTCAGATGTAGATATTGCTATCAAAGGTAAAAATGCAGATTTCATGTTGTCTGTAGACATAAAAAGCCATTTTGAAGATGATACATATTTGCCCTTTTTCTTTGATATTATTGCCTATAACTCAATTGATAACGACAAACTAAAAGAGCATATCAATAACAAAGGCAAAGTTCTTTACATAAAAGAAACTATCTAAATCAATTTATTTAGTCGTTAATCAAAAATTCTGAACAGTCTCAAACTTTCAGAAAAAACATCACGCCTAAAAAAGACTCCTTTTTTACCTTGTCGTGGAATCCCATGTTGAGCATCTTCAGATGCGAATAAATACTCCCCATTATGGGGCAATCCTGTCCTCTTACGACACCGAAAAGATGTTAAAGATGTGAAAACTTCCGAAAACACTAGGCTTTATGCTAATTTTCAAAAAACGAATGAACTCTCTTTTTATGAAGGATTTAAAAGCAAAAATCCTCCGTAGCCAAAAAGAGCGAACAAGAGCAGGTTTTCATATGGGAAGTCCTGCTTATGGCTACTCTGTAGTACGTGGCAAAGTTGATGAAAAAAATCAAAATGTTAAC
>DAOWDM010000269.1 GCA_030639035.1 Alphaproteobacteria bacterium | reverse complement strand
TTGAATGGGCAAAAAAATCTGCCGAACAAGGGAACATTGACGGACAACTTTTTTTATTTGAAAAATACAACTCTGGAATTGGCGTAGAACAAGACAGCAAAGAAGCATCAAAATGGCTAGAAAAGGTTGCCTTACAAAACGATTCAAAAGCACAATACAAAATGGCTTTAAGATACAATAATGGGCTTGGTGTTACTCAAGACAGTAGAAACGCTTTTTTATGGCTTGTAAAGGCTGCAAAACAAGGTCATTCAAAAGCACAGGTTGCCGTTTCCAACGCGTACAAAGACGGAAAAGGTACAGAGCAGAATTTACAAAAAGCCTATATGTGGGCTATTTTTGCACTTGTTATGGGCGAGAAAGATGCCGTCCAATTAAAAAAACATTTAATGGGAAAACTTACACCCGCAAAAAGAGTTGAGACAGAAAAAATGGCTGAAAAATGGCTGAAAAACAATAAATAAAGGCTATGTTATACAATAATGTTGCTATTTGACATGTTTTCACCACATACACGTCATTGTGAGGAGCGTTAGCGACGTAGCAATCTCTCTTTTGCTACATTCACAATGAGATTCTCAACAAAGCTTTGCTCCTCAGAATAACGGCTGTGTTTTAAAAGCAACATTATTGAACACAACCCAATGTTTTTTGTAGTTTTATTTGTCAGAATATGGATTTTTGCCTTTTTTAAGATTTATTCTTAAAGGAACGCCTTTTAATCCAAAGCTTTCTCTTAATCCTTTAATCAAATAACGAGTATATGATTTAGGCAGATTTTCAGGATTATTTGTAAATATAGCAAATGTTGGCGGTCTTGCTTTTGCCTGAGTAATATAACGCATACGAATATGACGACCTCGGCTTCCCAAAGGCGGAGCGTGTCTTTCCGTCATTCCATCAAGCCAGCGGTTAAGCTGTGCAGTTGGAATACGTTTGTTCCACAGCTCATATACATCAAAAACAGCCTGCATAAGCTTGCCGTTTCCCTGCCCTTTTAATGCTGACAGAGTAATTGTATGAATACCTTGAACCTGATTTAAGGAAGTCATCAGCTTGCCTTTTAATTTTTGCAGTACAGCGTTTTTATTTGTGGCTGTGTCCCATTTGTTTATAGCAATAATAAGGGCTCGACCTTCATCTAAAACATGTTTTGCTATAACAAGGTCTTGTTTGTCAAGAACACCATCTGGTTCAAGCATTAAAATTACAACCTGAGCCATATCAATAACTTTTATAGCATTGCTAGCAGACATTTTTTCAACGGAACATGTTATTTTTGCACGTCTACGCAGTCCTGCTGTATCAACCAGCCTTATTTTGCGTCCTTTCCATTCCCAATCAACAGCAATGGAATCTCTGGTAACGCCTGCTTCTGGACCTGTCAGCAGTCTTTCATCTCTGAGCAAGCTGTTCACAAGAGTAGACTTGCCTACATTCGGACGACCGACAATTGCAAGCTGAAGCGGAGATTCTTCCTCCTCTGCATCTTCAATCTCATCAGACTTTGTTCTAATAAACGGTTCAAGAGCTTCAAACAGCCCCATCATTCCTTCTGCATGTTCAGCAGAAATTACTACAGGGTCACCTAAACCAAGAGAATATCCCTCATAAACATTGTTTTTAACAATGCTTCCTTCACATTTATTGGCAACAAGAATAACTGGAGTTTTACTCTTGCGTATAATATCTGCAAAATGAGCATCTAAAGGAGTAACTCCTGCACGAATATCAAACAAAAATAAAGCTACATCGGATTCTTCCAAAGCACGCTCTGTCTGCTTAAACATACCATGCTCAAGAGAACCTTCATCGCCTTCTTCCATTCCTGCTGTATCAATAACTTTAAAGTCTATACCAAGCAAACTGGCATCACCTTCACGCCTGTCTCGAGTAACCCCAGGCATTTCATGGACAATCGCCTGCTTTTTACCAGTTAAGCGATTAAAAAGCGTGGACTTTCCAACATTTGGACGACCAATAATAGATACAGTAACTGACATTATATTATTTTACCTATAAGCAATAAGGTCTGCGTCTTCTGTTAGGAAAAGCAGAGTTTTATCAACAACAATTGGGGGAATAGACACGCCTGAAGATAGCTTTTCACGGCTCATAATATCACCTGTATATGGTGATATTGATAATACTTCTCCATGAGAACCTGCGACTATTAAACGGTTCATAACAAGAATTGGTCTTGTCCATGTAATACGTCCAGAACGGTCATCTTCATCTTCCCATTGCTGGAGTTCTGTAATCCATAAAAACCGTCCTGTTTTTGCTTCAATAGCTATAACTTCAGATGTATTTGTGGCAACAAACAAATATTTGCCAGCTATCCAAGGCTGGCGAACTCCGCCTATTTCACGTTCCCATAGCCTTAGACCTGTACGCAAATCAATTGCTACTGTCAAGCCGCTATGACCAACGGCATAAACTTTTCCATTATCAATAACAGGAGAAGCACAAATATCCATAAGGTTTGAAACAGCATCAGTACGTCGTATTGCACTTAAGGATTCTGACCATAATTGACTGCCGCTGTCTACTCGTAAAGCCTGCAGTTCTCCAGATGAAAAAGCAGCAACTACAACTCCTGCATCAACGGCAGGAGTAGCACTTCCAAGCAAACTTGTAATTTCAGAAACGGCATTATGCTCCCATAAATCACGCCCATCTGAGGTAGCTAAAGCGTGTATTTGGTTCTCAACGGTAAGGACAAACACTCTGCCACCATTTAAGACAGGAGCGGCACGCATAGGAACGCCAACGAATTTCCGCCATTTTACTTTGCCGTTTTTAGCATTTAAGCATAATATTTCTGCAAATCCTGTAGTAACATAAAGCCTGCCGTCTTCATAAGCTATTCCACCACCTCGTATGGTGTTATCTTCTTCAAATTCAGGAGTTAATCTAACACGCCATAATCGTTTGCCTGTTTTAATATTATAAGCAGAAATCCTAGCATCAGCGTCTATGGCATAAACTAAACCATTTGCTGCAATAGGTTCTGACAAAAGCTGATTCCTGTCATCTGAACCTGTTCCTATATTGACTTTCCAAGCTTTTTTTAAACCTTTATCCATCATCATATGATGCATTGCATGATGTGAATAACCACCTGCCTGAGCCCACTCATCATTTGGCTCTGGTCTTGGAAGAATTATTTTAATATTTTCTGTAGAAGAATCAGGTTTTAGCTCTTTTTCATGAACAAGAACAGATATTCGCTCCCCTGAAAGATGAACGCCCTCGTCTTCTCCAAACCATGTGTTTCCACACGCCACAAGCATAAGGCATACACAAAAAGAAACTGGAACTGCTATAAAACTACGCACAATCTTTTCCTATTTTTTACCAAGCACAACAAGCATTTCTGTAGCTCTTGAGCGAACTCCAGAAGTAACTAACGCATCTTCTGAAATTTGCTTAAACATTTTTTTTGCACCATCTGCATCACCATCACGCAGCATAGCTCCAGCAACCAGCTCCATAGCAGATGAACGCCACGGGCTATTTGATTCTATGTAAGGTTTAAGCCTTTTTTTGAGCTGTGCGAGTTCAATAGTATCAGCTAAAAGCATTGCTTGTTTTATTTCTGCAAGTTCTCGGAAAACCGTATCTGTGTTTTTATCAGATACCATTTTCTGCAATTTATTTACAGAATCTTTCGTATTATCAAGACTATCAGCAGAACGCATATAGGCAAGATTTCCGTATCCTGTGCGAGTGCTATTAGAAAGTTCTGCAAAAATCTTTGCAGATTCTTTAACCATTCCATCGTCTAGTAGATTAAGGGCTTTCTGATATTTCACCGAATCTTCTGTTCTTACTCTGGTTTTATATGAAACCATCATTTGATAGCCAGCAACAATAAAAACTACGGACAAAGCAGCACCGACAATGAGCATGCCGTACTTATCCCATATTCTTTTAAGATTTTCCTGTCTGAGATCTTCATCAACTTCTCGGAATATAGCTTCCTGAGCTGGATTATAATCATCTGTCACTTAATAAAGCTCCTCTAGTCTTTTCTTTGTTGAATAGAACATAATTGATATATAGCACAACTAAAACAACAGAATTTAAAAAATTTAACGTTTTTTA
>DAOWDM010000038.1 GCA_030639035.1 Alphaproteobacteria bacterium | reverse complement strand
TTTGCTGCTAAAATTGCATCAAAAGCATCGATTATCCGCAAGTCTTTTGATTTTGTGCTTGTTTCCTCGATTACAGAAGCTCGGACTTTTTGCACAGCCATTTCTTTTCTTAGCAATCCAGGTAAAAAACGTCCTATTCCGTTGGTTTCAAGCCTTACAGCAGGAAGATGATATTTCTTTACAAAATCCGCCACCATTTTGCATTGTTGAGTAGCTGCATCTTCATTTGATTCGTCATCAGTCTGCAAATATTTCACAGCATGAAGCCAGAAGTATCCGCTTTCATCTGTAAAGACACAGGCAATAACGCTTGAATCGCCTTTGCCGACAGAGCCATAAGCAGGGTCCCACCAGCATGTTGCAGAGACTAGTTTTTTACCTCCAAGAGATAGTTTTGTTTCACCGTTTCCGAATTTCAGTTCAAGCTCATTCTCATAAAAAAGCAAGCCGTCAACATCAAGTCGGCTGTCGGTTATGTTCACAGGTTTAAGCATCATCTGGCTTGCAAATTTATTAGGTCCTGCTCGGCGTTTGATAGCTTTTATCTGACTTAATGGAAACTTTTCTTTCCATTGGCTGTTTCCATTTTTATCAAAAATAGGTATTTCCAGTCTTTTAAAACCATCAAGAAACGGCTTGTCTTCTCCTTTATCAGCTTTTTTATATATTGAATAATAAGTATGCGGAGTTCCTATATAAATCTGCATTCCTTCAGGCACTAGGACAAAATCAAGCTCTCCTAGTTTTTCTCTCAAGTCCTTGCGTTTCATAGCAGAATCACAAGTTTTAGGAACTTCTACATCATCGCATATAATAATGTCCGCCCTAGAACCTGTAATATTCGCACCAAGCCCTTTTGCCATCATTGACGGGTCTCTAAGTTCCATAGTTCGATTTATTGTAAACTGATCAGAAGCCCATTGTTCAAGACGCTTTGGTTTCAAGTGTTTTGTAAGTATATGACGTTCTATTACTCGCTTTACATTGCTAACCATTTTCTTTGCCAAAGAGTGGTCAGCCGCCATTACCAAAATGCGAAGATTAGGATTTTTCAAAAAAGTCCAAGCACAGAATAATCCGATAATTGTAGATTTTCCTGAGTTCCTGAAAGCCATAAGCAAACATTCACGTTCACTTTTTTCTTTCATTTCAGAAAGCCATCTGCTTATAGCTCTTTGATGTTTTGGAGTTTCAAAGTCTTGTAATTTATTCCATATCCAGACGAATTCTATAAACTCTACTTTGTTGTTTTTATTCATCATTTTTATCCAAACCTGACAAAGCCTTTCTAGCTTCCGACAGCAGTTTTTCTACCTCGTCATCTTTTTCAGGCTCTTCTTTTTTATCCTCTGTCCACTTTGCAATTTTTATAAGCATATCCGCATGAGCCATTGCTGATTTACATGCAGAATGATGAGCAGCAAATCCTTTCGCATCGTGTGGAGCTTCTTCCTCTGCAAAGCAGTCATAACTTTCAACTGTTCTGGCTATGCGTGCAGGCAGTGTTTTTTGCAGTCGTTTCCTGAGGGTTTCCAGATTTCTAGGCAATCGTACCGCCATTTTTCCCTCCATTTATAAAAGTTATACTCAACCGTCATTCTGAGATTTTCGTTAGAAAATCGTGAGAATCTGGTTATGAGATATTCACGTCGCTAACGCTCCTCAATATGACGGCGTGGTCTTTTATTACCCCTCACTCAAAACATCTCGTGCATTACGTTTCTGCACAAGGCGATTCTGCATGACTTCAGGCAAAGCTGTTTTGTTTATGTTTAGAACCTCAATCATATCTTCAATGGCACGAGGCAAAACAGCATCTAGTTCCTGTAATTTCTGTTGTGCTTCTCGTTTTGGAGTTTCTGCTTCATAAGCTACTGTTTCAGCTTTACGTATGGCAATTTCTTCTGCTGTCAAAGCATAAGCTCCATGACCATCTAATTGCTTGCCGTCCTCATCTAATCTAGGATATTTGCTACCATTCATTCCTGTAAGAGTATCATCTGATACTTGAGTTCCGTCATATAGTGTTTTCATTATGATACTCCGTATAGTTTGAAAGTGCCTGTTACTATATTGCTGGCAGCTAGATACAATCTAATACCATCAATATTTGTTGGTGTTTTACGGTTTAGACCTTGCCCTATATGAGAATATGGGTCGCCACCATGAGGAGCTAAAGTCCACCAGCAAACTGGAGCTACTGCACCTGCATTTATATTAGAGAACTGTATGCTTCCTGAATTGTGTCCGTGAGGATAACCATTGTACCACAGCGTGCCTATTTTGATGTAATCAGAAAATCTATCATCTTCAATACCTATTGTAGTAGAAGCACAATACCAAATATTGTAGCCGTAATTGTCAGTAGTTGTGTCTAGCACACCATTATCAAAAAACCTCATAAGCATATAATCTACCGTACTCAGTGCTGTTTCAACTTGGTGAAAATCAAGTATATACTTTGAATAGCCAGAAGGTATTGAGGTAAAGTCTATATATGATGAATTGCTTGCCGTTTGAGTGGCTAACAGAGTCAAAGCACCATCGACTGCATTTTCTGCAACATAATCAACAACCGCACCAGATGTCGGAGCTTTTGAATCATCATCAGTAATTGCAGTTTCAAACTGTGAGATTACATCAGTAGCAACTTCCGTTGCTGTTTTCGTTACATAAGCTGTATTTTCAGCATTGCGTTTGATGTAGGTGTTTGCTGTCGCTGGGTCTGGCAATTCAACGGAAGATACACTGTTTGCAGCAGCCGTTGCACTTGCAGAAGCATTGTCTTCAGAAGTTCCAGAGTTAGATTCACTCAAAGCCGCAGCCGTTGCACTTGTAGCAGCATTTGTTGCATACTCTTCAGCATAAGTAACATTAGTTACCAAAGGACCTGCTGTAACATCTCCATCAGCATCAAAAGCCAAAGCTCGATTTGCTCTTGCACTTGCTAAAGGCAGTTTTAAGTCTGCACTAGCGTCCATAGGAGGCAAATAAATTGAACGGTTTTGATTCTCTGCAACTTCCTGCAAAGCTGCTGTTTGAAAATCCAACTCGTCATTGATAACAGAAGCCCTGAAAGCTCCTCCTGCCTGAAAATCACTCTGGCGGATTATTGTTAAAGACCTTTCAATCGTAACAAAGACTTCATTAGCAGGAGCAGTATCAAAAGTTACACTCCCACCGTTTGAATTTCCTGCACCTGATACGGAGTACCCTGTAGTTTGCAGAGTTTCCCCCAGATAAACTTTTAAGTTATCGTTCTCGAATATAAAAATCGGATAAGTAAATTCCGTTTGAGAACCATTAGCTTCATAATGAATACGAGGCGTAATGTCCCCAATTTTTATATGTTCAGTCATGTTTTATTGTTCCTTAAAAATGGTTTGCCACCAATCGTCATTCTCGAACCGTTAACCTCCTCTGTCATTACCCCTCCACCGTCATCCTGAATTTAGTTCAGGATCTACTTTTTTCATTCATCGTTAAAAAGAGAAGGAGATACTGAAACAAGTTCAGCATGACAGTGAGGGTATGCGGTGAAAATGACAGCGGAGGGGGATTACAAGAGAGTGCATTGAAAAATCACAAACTCTTACCTTGCCCAGTCGTAGAAAAACTTCCGATAAGGCTCATTCCTGTATTCAAATACGGATTGCTGCTTTTATAGCCTGTGCTTAAAGAAAGGCGGCTTTGCTGGCTTGATAGGGTGAACAGGTTTTGCCTGCGTCTGCTTTCTAAGTTCCTTTGAATATTGCCAATATCCATTTCATCAAAAGTTCTACCTGTTTCCATTTCATCTTCAACACGTCCAGCCATACCTTTAAACAAAGCATCGGCAGAACCTCCTGTAGAACGCAAACCAGACGATGCCATTCTAGCCCGTCTTGATGCCATTTGTTCTTTAAGATTTCGCTGAAGTTTTTTCTCTTTTACTTCACGTTCCGCTTCTATTGTTGCCATATCAGCCTGAGCTTGTTTTGTCGCATCT
>DAOWDM010000094.1 GCA_030639035.1 Alphaproteobacteria bacterium | reverse complement strand
ACATCTATCTCACCATTAATATATGCAGCCAATGGAGAAGAATCTATCTCATAAACAGCCTCAGAACCTATTTCTTTTATTAAAGATAAGTCTATTGCTCTTTTTAATATATACATCAAATGCCCAACCATATCTGACATAACAGAAATAGTTGCAACAGTTTCTATATCACTAGAGGGGTATTTTTTTACGGCTTCTGTAAAGCAATCAATAAAATCACGATTCAGCTTTGAATATGACAGTCCCATTTTTGGAGCAGTATAATCGCTAAGATTATCTCTTTTTTTACATTCTAAAACAGTTTTTACATCTAGCGGAGTATATTTATTTTTCACTGTCCATAGCTCTCTTTGGCTTTTTAGATTTAATTCAGGGGACATCAAGCAAGAAAACTTGGGTGTGGCGGAGGGGGTGGGATTCGAACCCACGGAGGGCTTTCACCCTCGTCGGTTTTCAAGACCGGTGCATTCAACCGCTCTGCCACCCCTCCTAAAGAAAAAAGATAATGTATGAAAAAAATATAGAATACAAGAGAAACTTGTTAATAATTTTGATGTATTAGTAATTGTTATCAATATATAGTGGTGAACAAATTATGATTTATTGGATAAACATTTAGCTATGAACAAAGAATGTATAGTTATTGCCTCTGATCATGGAGGTTTCGAAATGAAGAACAGCATAAAAAAAGAGCTTTTTGCTCTTGGATATGATGTTCTTGATGTTGGAACAAACAACACGGAATCGGTAGACTATCCTGATTATGCAAATGCTCTTGCAGATAAAATAAAATCTGGTCATGCAAAAACAGGCATTTTAATATGCGGGACTGGTATCGGTATAAGTATTGCAGCTAACAGACACGCCCATATTCGTGCTGCTTTGGTTCATGATGCTTTATCCGCTAGACTTACAAGACAGCATAACGATGCTAATGTTCTTGTTCTTGGAGGAAGAACTACTGGAATCGAAACAGCTAAAGACTGTCTTGCTGTTTTTCTAAACACTAAATTTGAAGGCGGACGACATGCAAAACGTGTCGCCAAACTATCTTAAATTAAAACTAACAAGAGGAATTATTTACAATGACCGCTTTTACACAAGAAACTTTTTTCAGTCAAAAATTGGAAAATGCCGATTCGGAAATCTTTAACGGTATTGAAAAAGAACTTAAACGCCAACAAAGCCAGATTGAACTTATTGCTTCAGAAAACATTGTTTCCAAAGCTGTGATGGAAGCTCAAGGTTCAGTCCTTACAAACAAATATGCAGAAGGATACTGCGGTCGCCGTTACTATGGCGGTTGTGAATATGTTGATATTGCTGAAAATCTTGCAGTTGAGCGTGCAAAGAAAATCTTTAACTGCGAATATGTAAATGTACAGCCTCATTCTGGAGCTCAGGCAAACGGAGCTGTTATGCTGGCTTTGGTAAAACCAGGTGATACTATAATGGGAATGTCTTTGGCTGCTGGCGGTCATTTGACTCATGGAGCTCCTCCTGCAATGTCAGGAAAATGGTTTAATGCTGTTCAGTATGGCGTATCAAAAGAAGACTCTTGCATTGATTTTGATGAAGTTGAAAAACTTGCCGTTGAAAACAAGCCAAAACTCATAATTGCAGGCGGTTCTGCATATCCTAGAATTATCGATTTCAAACGCTTCCGTGAAATAGCTGACAAAGTTGGTGCTTATCTAATGGTTGATATGGCTCACTTTGCAGGGCTTGTTGCTACTGGAGTCCACCCTAGCCCACTTCCTTATGCGGACGTTGTTACAACTACAACTCATAAGACTTTAAGAGGTCCTAGAGGCGGAATGATTCTTTCTAACAACCCTGATTTGTTTAAGAAATTCAACTCAGCAGTATTCCCTGGATTGCAGGGAGGTCCTTTGATGCACGTTATTGCAGCTAAGGCTGTAGCTTTTGGAGAAGCGTTAACTCCTGAATACAAACAGTATATAAATAATGTTGTGAGCAATGCTAAAACTTTGGCTAACAGGCTTGTTGAAGGTGGGCTTAATATAGTTTCAGGCGGTACGGATACTCATCTTATGCTAGTTGACCTCAGACCTAAAAAACAAACTGGCAAGGTTACAGAAGCTGCTCTTGAACGTGCTTTTATCACTTGTAATAAAAACGGCATTCCGTTTGACCCTGAAAAACCTATGGTTACTTCTGGAATAAGACTTGGGACTCCAGCCGCTACTACTCGTGGATTTGGGGAAAAAGAATTTGAACAAGTCGGTGAAATGATATGTGAAGTTGTTGATGGCTTGGTAGCTAATCCTGACGACAACACAAAAGTAGAAAATGCCGTAAAAGAAAAAGTGCTTGAATTATGCGGTCGTTTTCCAATCTATAACTCTTAAAATAGAAAGAAACAGAATATGCGTTGTCCTTTTTGTGGATTTGAAGATACTCAGGTTAAAGATTCTCGTCCGACAGAAGATAAATCTGCGATAAGAAGGCGACGCTTCTGCTCGTCTTGCAATTCACGTTTTACAACTTTTGAAAGAATCCAGCTGCGAGAATTGACAGTTATTAAAAAGAATGGACAACGCACTGTTTTCGATAGAGATAAACTTGCAAAATCCATTCAGATAGCTGTAAGAAAACGCCCAGTCGACAATGAAAAAGTCGAAAGAATTATTAACAGTATTCAACGTCGTCTTGAAAGCTCTGGAGACAGTGAAATCCAGTCTGTAGCAATCGGAGAGCTTGTAATGGAAGCTTTGTCTTCTCTTGATCAGGTTTCTTATGTTAGGTTCGCTTCTGTTTATAAAGATTTCAGAGAAGCTGGTGATTTCGAGAATTTTATTGAAAAACTAGATAACGAATAAAGAACACCTCAAGGATAAGGAGAACAACATGTCTGGAATCGGAAAAAGTAAAATACTTATCATCAAAGCAGGACAGCATGACGATGTAATCGACAACCTTGTCGAGGGAGCTGTAAAAGAATTTGATGCAGAAGGTTTTGACTTTAAACAAATGGCTGTCCCAAGCGTCTTGGAAATACCTCTTATTATTCGTTATGCAACTAGAGCAATGGAATTAAGAGCAACTGAAGATTACTTTTCAGGATATATAGTTCTTGGCTGTCTGCTTCGTAGTGATGAAAAAATCTATAATTTTGAGCATATCAGTCTCGAAACAATCAGGAATGTACAGGATATAGCTATGCAGCTGTCTTTGGCTGTTGGCAATGGAATTATCATAACTGACAATCATAAAAATGCACTAAAGCTGTCAGATATTAATGATGAAAACTTTGGTGGCTATGCCGCTAGAACTTGCTTAAACATGATGAAAGCAAAAAATGAACTTGGTCTATAAACCAAACAACTATTACAGGTCAAAATAAAAATGAGTTCTAAACGAGTAGAAATCAAACAAAACAGAAGCTCTTCACGTCTTGCTGCCGTACAAAGCCTTTATCTTTTGGAGCAGAACGATTCATCTTCAGTAGATAAAGTTCTAAAAGATTTTTTAGATAAAAAAATTGGAAATGAAGCAATCGAGGAAGATACCTATACTGGGAAAGAAACTATTATAGAACTTATCCCTCCTGAAAGCTCATTGTATATCAAGATAGTACGTGGAGTTACAGAAAATATTGAATTAGTAAACAGTTCAATAGAAGCTTCTCTTAGCAAAGAATGGCCTGCAGATCGTATTGAGAAAACTCTATACGCAATTTTAAGAGCAGGAGTCTATGAACTGCTGGAATGTCCAGATATTCCTGCACGTGTGATAATCAAAGAATATGTTTCTCTTGCCGATGCTTTTTATTCCAAGGTCGAGCCAAGATTTATCAATGGAATGCTGGATAAAATAGCTAAAACAGTTCGTCCTGAAGAATTTGAATAATAGCACTGTAACGCTGCGAGGTTATAATGAAGCGGTTATTTATCATAGTTATTATTATTGCAGTTATATTAGGAGTCGCAATTACTGGAGCAAAAATAACAGGTCTAGATAAAACCATTGTATGTCTTTTTAGCGAAGAAAAAGAAGAAGAGCCTCAGAAAAAGAAAGAAGAACCTGAAAAAGCAACACTTATTAACATTAAAACAATAACAACAACAATGTTTCTTGACGATAATAAGCTTTCAAACTTTGTAATTACACTACGCCTTGATGTACCTCATGACAAAGAAAAAGAAGTCAAAAAAAACCTGCCCCGCATACAAGATGCCTTTGTTAAAGAGCTGCATATTTATCTGCCTAAAATGCTCAAGTATAAGAAAAAAATCGACTTAAAAACTGTTAAGCAGATTTTGCTCAGAGCAAGCCATAGAACACTATGCAGAAACAACATTAACGACGTTCTGATACGTGCTGCATATCAACAATAGAAATCGCTATATCACAAACCTTGTTTTACGTTTCTATTCTCGAATCGACCTATGTTTCCTATAAACTGTTCAAGAAGCCCCATACTATGCCCAGCAGTTGGAGTTTCCTTTGATATAGGTTTGACAGCCTTACTATCACTTAAAGTATAAGTCTTTACACTATCGATGAGTCCATCTTTAGAAAAACTAATAGCCGTTATATTGCGTTCCAGCTCTTTTGGCTCATAAAAGACGAATCTCTCTTGCCTGCTGCTAATATAATACCATACTTCACCATCAAACGTATCTATGGTAGAAGGAGAACCAAGCAGTGTAGCGACTTCTCGTTTAGTTTGTTTTCCAGCTTCAATTTGACTTAACCGCTCTATATCTGGCAGATTTCCATGGGTGTTAATCGTTGAAACAGAAACACACGAGGAAGAAAAAACCGCCACAGCAAGAAATAATACGATTTTAAGAGTTCCGCTAAACAAGTATCTGATATTATTTTTCCAAAAAAGATGTATCATAAAAAAAGCCTTTTTATTTTGATGCTCGAGAAATTTATCAGAAAAAAAATAATAAGTCCAAGCTTGACTAGATAAAATATGCGTTAGATATTTTATAAAATTTTATAAAATTTTGGAATGTAACATGACAAACAATGAGCCAGAACTACACTACCCTATTGAAATAAACCGAATTGGCAGAAAAAAGCAATTCAAAATCAATGCAGATGAGAGTGAATGCTCCAGACTCGCAGAAAGATTTCATATAATTTCAATTGAAAATCTTAACGCACTAATAACTGTAGAGCCAGTTAAAAAAAAGATTTCATACTGTGTTGAAGGCAGTTTTGAAGCTGACGTGACTCAATTGTGCGTTATAACGCTAGAGCCTGTAAAACAACATATCAAAGAAACTTTCAAAACAATATTCAGTATTGAAGCAGAAGAATTTGATGAAAACGCTCCTATTCCTGAAAACTTTCTTGAAGAAGACGACATTGAGCCAATTTTCGATGGAATAATAGATATTGGAGAAGAAGTAGCTGAACAACTTTCTATGACTCTAGATTCTTTTCCTAAAAAACAAGAAGCAACTTTTACATATAATGACGGCAACGATAGTGATGAAGATTCGGCTCAAAACAATGGAAAAAAGAATCCTTTTGCTGTTTTAACTGCATTAAAATCCAATAAATGAATTATATGCTTGCTCAACTGGCATTTATTTCGTATTAAGTCTTGTAATTATAAATTTTAAATTCTTAAGAGATTAAAAAAATGGCTGTTCCAAAACATAAAGTATCCAAGTCTCGCAGGAACATGAGACGCTCTCATCATGCACTTAAAGCAAACGCTTATGCAGAATGTTCAAATTGCGGTGAATTAAAACGCCCTCATCATGTTTGCGGAGATTGCGGACATTATGATGCCAGAGAAGTATTAGCTCCTGAACCTGTGGTTTAAATTCAGACCCAATTGTCTGGAGATATTTTTTCTTGAGTAAAAACATAACACTTTCAATCGATGCAATGGGTGGAGAACATTCACCTAGCATGGTGGTTGAAGGTATAGGTGTTGTTTCGCATCATCGCTCAGATTTACGCTTTATTCTTTATGGAGATGAGAAGAAATTAAACAGTCTTCTTGCGGTGAATAAAGATGCAAAAAATGTGTGCCGAGTTGTGCATACAGATGAAGCTATCGCTGAAGATATAAAGCCATCACAAGCAATTCGCAATGGCAGTCGCAACACAAGCATGCGGTTAGCTATTCAAGCAGTAAAAGACGGTGAAACAGACGGAGTCGTTTCAGCTGGCAATACTGGTGCTCTCATGGCTATATCTAAATTGTGCTTTAGAACACTCCAAGGTGTTCATCGTCCTGCTATTGTCGGGCTTTTACCTACACAGCAAGGTCGTTGTGTAATGCTTGACATAGGCGGAAACACCGAGTGCAGTGCAATGAATTTGGTAGAATTCGCCATCATGGGGAATATTTTTGCCAAAGTAATGCTTGGAGTTGATAATCCTCGAATAGGTCTTCTCAATATCGGTTCTGAAGAAATGAAGGGGCGTGAAGAAATACGTGAAGCAGCTCAAATAATCAGAGAAAGCAGCTTATCTCTTAATTTCCAAGGCTTTATTGAAGGACATGATATTGGTGCACACAAAGTAGATGTTGTTGTAACAGACGGCTTTACTGGAAACGTTGCTCTTAAGACACTTGAAGGAACAGCAAAAGTTATTTCTAAATTCGTAAAAGATGCAGTTATGAAATCACTTCTTCTTAAGCTTGCCTTTAAGTTTGCCCCTGCATCTGTTGCTGAAATGCGTGAAAAAATGGATCCACGAAAATATAATGGTGCAATGTTTGTAGGGCTAAATGGCGTTGCTGTAAAAAGCCATGGTGGAGCAGATGCAATTGGATTCGCAACCGCTATTGAAACCGCAGCTGATATAATAAGCTTTAAATTCAATGAAAAAATCACCAAAGAATTAGAGCTTTTGCATGAAAAAAACAAAACAGAACAGGACATCGCAATATGACTGTAGTGCGTTCCAAAATCATTGGATATGGGGCTTATTTGCCCGAAAAAATTGTTACCAACGATGAGCTAGCAAAAACTGTTGATACAAGTGATGAATGGATAAAAGAACGTACAGGCATCAAACAGCGTCATATTGCAGCTGATGGAGAATTCACTTCTGATTTAGCGGCACAGGCTGCAAAAAGTGCTCTTAAGTCTGCTGGTTTAAACGGTAGCGATATAGACGTTCTTATTCTTGGAACGGCAACTCCTGATAACACTTTTCCTGCTACATCAACGAGAGTTCAAGCACATATCGGCATGACAGGCGGAGTTGCATTTGATGTTTCTGCTGTATGCTCTGGTTTTGTTTTTGCCATGTCAATGGCTGATAATATGTTGAGACTCGGACAAGCTAAAACAGCAATGGTTATTGGAGCTGAAACATTTTCACGTATTATCGACTGGAACGATAGAAACACATGCGTACTTTTTGGCGATGGAGCTGGTGCAATTATTCTTAAAGCCGAAGAAGGCAACGGAACAATCAAAGACCAAGGCATTCTATCGACTATCATTCATTCTGACGGAAAACATTATGATGAACTTCGTGTAAACGGAGGTGTCTCTTCTACAAAAACAACAGGTGTTGTAGAAATGAACGGACGAGAAGTTTTCCGCCATGCGGTAGCAAATCTTGTATCTGTTGCCAACGAAATTCTTACAAAGAACGACATGACAACTGACGAGCTAGACTGGCTTGTTCCTCATCAGGCAAACAAACGCATCATCGGCAGTACTTCACGCAAACTAGGAATTCCTGCCGAAAAAGTCATTACAACCGTTGATATGCATGCAAACACATCAGCAGCCTCTATTCCTCTCGCTCTTTATGAAGCAGTAAATGACGGACGGATAAAAGAAGGGCATACAATTGTAGTTGATGCTATGGGTGGAGGCTTTACTTGGGGTGCAGGATTGATTAGAATATAATTCTTGTAAAAGTAATATGAGCATTGCAATGGAACAAAAAACAGTAACACGTGCAGATATTAGTGAAGTGATTTATAAAGAAGTAGGTTTATCTCGCAATGAGTCTTCCGATCTTTTAGAAATGCTTCTTGATGAAATAACCGTATCTTTGGCTAAAAAAGAAACTGTAAAGATTTCATCGTTTGGGACTTTTTCTGTTCGGGAAAAAAATCTTCGTATGGGTCGAAATCCAAAAACTGGTGAAGAAGTACCTATTTTACCACGCAGTGTTCTTTCGTTTAAACCGTCTCAAATACTCAAAGACCGCATAAACGGCAAAGTCTCAAAAGGCTGAAATTATGTCAAAAACTGATTTGACAGCATCACAAAAAGAAAAGCTGCCTCGCACATCAAAATCTGGCTCAGCTTTTCGCACAATAAGTGAAGTTTCAGATGAAGTTGAAGTTCCACAGCACGTCTTACGTTTCTGGGAAACAAAATTTTCTCAAATACGACCATTAAAACGTGGTGGCGGACGACGCTATTATCGCCCCGAAGATATAGATGTAATATGCAATATCCGCAATCTGCTTTATCGTGAAGGCTATACTATCAAAGGCGTACAGAAGCTTTTAAAAGAAAAAGCTGACTTAAAAGACGATAAGAAAAAAAACAAAAACAGCCCGCAACCTCCAGCCTCTTCCATACCAGACAACGCACGAAACGAACTGCAAACCATAGCCTCAGAACTAACCGAAATGCAGGATATGCTTAAAGAACTCACTTAAATTGACTTCTTACAATATTTATGATATTTCCGCACGAGTAAGTTTTTTTATTAGCTGAACAAAGCAAATGTTCCGCATTTAACTTACAGTTAGATTGTCGATTATATGCCATATCTCTAATTTCTCGTTTGTTGTTTTTTAGTAATAGGATTAATTGTATGGTTTTTAGCTCATATGATTTTTTATTCATATTCTTGCCATGTGCGTTAATTTTCTATTACACAGCTGCATTCTTTTTTAAACGTGATGAAATTAAATTTTTGGTTCTTCTTTTATTTAGTGTGCTTTTTTATGGAATGTGGAAATTCCAAGATTTATATATAATTTCAATTTCAATTATTTTAAATTATTTAATTGGTCGCTCTTTATTAAAGAAGCGAAGTTCTATTGTTTTATCAATTGGAGTTTTATTAAACTTACTTGGGTTGGGATACTTTAAATACAGGTATTTTCTTGCAGGTATTTTTGTTGATGGCTTCTCAAGTGAAAAATTAGTTTTACCACTAGCAATATCATTTTTTACATTTCAACAAATTGCTTGGATTGTTGATATTTATCGTGGCGATAAACGAGTCCCTGATATTATCAAATATTCAACTTTTGTTACATTTTTCCCTCAATTAATTGCAGGACCAATTGTCCGTTTTTCAGATATTGCAGAACAATATGAAAAACTATTAACAAAAAAAAGAGCTGTTATTAACATTGTTATTGGATTTAGCTATTTTTGCATTGGGTTAGCTAAAAAAGTTATAATAGCAGATCGTTTTGCTGTTCTTGCAGATATTGTTTTTAGTAGAGCTCAATCTGGTGAAGACATTGGAATGCTGGCAGCATGGCTTGGTGTTTTAGCTTATACATTCCAAATATATTTCGATTTTTCTGGCTACTCTGACATGGCTATTGGCTTGGGAAGAATGTTTGGAATCAAGTTGCCTGTGAATTTTTTCTCTCCATACAAATCAAAGAACATTGTTGAATTTTGGCGAAGATGGCACATAACACTTTCATCATTCCTCAGAGATTACCTGTATATCCCACTAGGAGGTGGCAGAAAATCGATATGGGGGGGGTAGCCGTTATTTCAACTTAATGATAACGATGCTTCTAGGAGGGGTGTGGCACGGAGCTAGCTGGACTTTTGTT
>DAOWDM010000090.1 GCA_030639035.1 Alphaproteobacteria bacterium | reverse complement strand
GCTTTTAAGCCATCGGCTGATGCATCTTTGTTAATAATTACATCATGAGGTCTTACAAAAGCTATAGCAGGTTTTTCATCAACATTTTCATAATCAACAGCAAAAAATCGCTGATTCGCTAGTTCAACAACTCCATTTTTCAAATAACAGGAAAAGCGGTTTGCATTACCAAGAAATTCATAAACAAACGGAGAAGCAGGATAGTCATAAACTTCCCGACTTGTCCCTATTTGTGCAATTTTACTTTCTCTCATCACTACAAGCCTATCTGCCAACTCAAGAGCTTCTTCCTGATCATGAGTAACGAATATGCAGGTAAATTTTAACTGTTCATGCAAATGTTTGAGCCATTTCCGCAGTTCTTTTCTAACCTTTGCGTCCAGTGCTCCAAACGGCTCATCAAGAAGCAGTATTTCTGGTTCTATGGCAAGAGCTCGAGCAAGAGCTACCCTTTGCCTTTGTCCTCCTGAAAGCTGATTCGGATATCTGTCCGCAAACTGCTCCAAATGTACCAGCCTTAAAAGCTCTGTAACTCTTTCATGGATTTCTTTTTTTGACATGCGTTCTTTTTTTGGCTTCACTTTTAAACCAAACGCAACATTTGAAAAAATTGTCATATGTCCAAAAAGAGCATAATGCTGAAACACCAAGCCTACTTTTCTGTCTCTGACGCTTAGGTTTACAACATTATATCCGTTAAACATAATGTCGCCGCTTGTAGGAAAATCAAGCCCAGCAATAAGCCGAAGCAAGGTTGTTTTTCCTGAACCAGAAGGACCAAGAAGTGCAAGAATTTCTCCATCTTTTACATCAAGATTAATGTTATCCAAAGCAGTAAATTTACCGAAATTCTTTGTGATGTTTTGAGTTCGTATCTGCATAGCTATTACCCGTTAGAAACATTAATTTCATGAGAAAACTTGATTTCAAGAAAACTCTTTAAGCAAAGAGTTATAAGAGCAAGAAATGCAAGCAGAGAAGCAACAGCAAAAGCAGCTGTAAAATTATATTCATTGTATAGAATTTCTACTTGTAACGGTACAGTCGAGGTTATTCCTCGTATATGTCCTGAAACAATCGAAACAGCTCCGAACTCACCCATTGCACGAGCATTGCAGAGCAGAACTCCATAAAGAAGTGCCCATTTTATATTCGGCAGAGTAACAAAAAAGAACGTCTGAAATCCGTTCGCTCCAAGGGCAATTGCTGCCTCTTCTTCTTCAATCCCCTGTTCCTGCATTAATGGTATTAACTGTCTTGCAACAAAAGGGAAAGTTACAAACAAAGTTGCTAAAACTATACCTGGAACAGCAAAAATAATCTGTATGTCATAGGTTTTAAGCACAGGAGCAAGTACGCTGTTTGCTCCAAATAACAGGATATAAATAAGCCCTGAAATAACTGGAGAAACAGAAAAAGGCAGGTCTATAAGCGTAATCAGCAGACTTTTGCCCATAAAATCAAATTTTGTTATAGCCCATGAAGCAGCAAGCCCAAATACAATATTTAAAGGAACAGCTATCACTGCCACCAAAAGAGTCAGTTTTATAGCAGCTTTTGCGTCAGGTTCGGTAATAGCAGACAGATATACTGAAATCCCCTCCTGAAAAGCTAGATTAAAAACCAGAGCAATGGGCATAAACAGAAAAAACGCAAGAAATGACAACGCTGAAAAAATAAGAAACCAATGAAAAAAACGAATATTCCACGAGCAGTTTATATCTAAAGATTGCATGGCTTTTTTCCTTACATGCTTCTGGCTGCATGCCAGCGTTGTATCAAGTTAATTGCAAAAAGAAGAAAAAACGATGCAAGCAGCATAACAAGAGCTATTGCACAAGCTCCTGTATAATCAAACTGTTCAAGCTTGATAGCTATAAGCAGTGGTATAATTTCTGATTTCATTGGAATATTACCAGCAATGAAAATTACCGAGCCGTATTCTCCTATTCCTCTTGCAAAAGCCAGAGTAAATCCAGTTAAAAGGGCTGGAGTAATTGACGGCAAAACTACTTTAAGAAAACACTGGGAGCGTGTTGCACCAAGGCTTGCCGCTGCTTCTTCTACTTCTGCATCAATGTCTTGAAGTATCGGCTGAACAGTTCTTACGACAAACGGCAGTCCTACAAAAGTAAGGGCAATAATTATACCAAGCGGATTAAAAGCAGCTTTTATTCCAAACGCTGCTAAGTGTTCTCCAATCCAGCCGTTTTCAGCATACAATGTAGTCAATGCTATACCTGCTACAGCAGTAGGCATGGCAAACGGCAAATCTACAAGAGCATCAACTATTCTTTTTCCGAAAAAAGAATAACGCACGAGAACCCAAGCCGTAAGAAGTCCGAAAAAAGCATTTATTACAGCAGCAATAAAAGCACAGCCAAAAGACAGCTTGAACGCACTTAAAACACGAGGAGCTGAAACAATCTGATAAAAACTATCCCACCCTATACCCGCACTTTTCAAAAAAAGCCCAGCAAGAGGAATTATCACAATCAAGCAAAGGTAAAATACCGAAAAACCTAATGTAATAGAAAATCCTGGAAGAATTTTTTGGTTAGTTTTCATGTGTTTGATGTTTCTATCATCGAGTATTATAAAGCTGGTCAAATACACCGCCATCAGCAAAATGCGTCTTTTGAGCTTTTTGCCAGCCTCCAAAAGTATCATCAACAGTAAACAGTCTTATTTTCGGATAACGGTCTTCATATTTTTTCATGACTTCCTGCGAACGTGGTCTGTAGTAATGTTTTGCAGACATTTCCTGAGCTTCTGGAGTATAAAGCTGTTTCAAATAAGCTTCTGCAACCTTGCGAGTCCCTCTTTCATCTACAACACCATCAATCACAGTAACAGGCGGTTCTGCAAGGATACTTACCGAAGGAACGACTATTTCAAACTTGTCTGCTCCCAGCTTGTTAATTGATAAAAAAGCCTCGTTTTCCCAAGCAAGAAGAACGTCACCCATTTGACGGTGAACAAAAGTCATTGTAGAACCCCTTGCACCTGTATCAAGAATTGGAACGTTTTTATAAAGTTTTGAAATAAATTCTCGAGTCTTCGCTTCGTCTCCCCACTTTTCCTGAGCAAAGCCCCATGCAGCAAGATAATTCCACCTTGCACCACCTGAAGTTTTTGGGTTTGGAGTGATTACTTGCACGCCGTCTTTTGCTAAATCGTCCCAATCTTTTATATTTTTTGGATTCCCCTTGCGAACAAGGAATACAATTGTAGAAGTGTATGGAGCACTGTTATCTGCCAGCCGTTCTTGCCAGTTTGCAGGGATTTTACCCGTTATTTGACTTATAGCATCAATATCATAAGCCAAAGCAAGAGTTACAACATCAGCTTTTAGTCCGTCAATTACAGACCTAGCCTGCTTTCCAGCACCTCCATGAGACATGCGAATTTCAACATCTTCACCAGTTTTTTCTTTCCAGCTTTTTATAAAATACTGATTGTACTCATGGTAAAATTCACGAGTAGGATCATATGAAACATTAAGTATTGCAACCGTTTTGTCTTTTGGCTTATCACCATTCACCAACATTAAAGAGCCAACGCCCAACAAAATAACAGCTATTACTACAGCAAAAATCTTTTTCATTTTTATAGTCCTCTTACTAGAAAATCTCACCTATTTACTACCCACTAAAAGTTTATAGTTTGTCTTTATTGACAGCAAGATGTATTTATATGTAACTGTGTAATTTAATAATAACCAAAGTTAAAAAATGACAGATTTATCTCATATAAGAAACTTTTCTATTGTTGCTCATATTGATCATGGCAAGTCTACTCTTGCTGATAGGCTAATTGAGGAATGTGGCGGTCTTCAGCAAAGAGAAATGCAGGAGCAGGTTCTCGATTCTATGGATATAGAGCGTGAACGTGGCATAACAATAAAAGCACAAACCGTTCGTCTTGATTATAAAGCTAGAAATGGCGAGACTTATCAGCTTAATCTTATGGATACACCAGGGCATGTTGATTTTGCATATGAAGTCAGCCGTTCTTTAGCCGCATGTGAAGGTTCAATTTTGATAGTTGATGCTTCTCAAGGAGTTGAAGCTCAGACTTTGGCAAATGTTTATCTTGCACTCGATAATGACCACGAGATTATTCCGATTCTCAATAAAATAGACTTGCCGTCAGCAGAACCCGAAAGAATTAAACAGCAAATAGAAGACGTTATTGGTCTTGATACATCTATAGCAGTTCATGCTTCAGCAAAAACAGGCGAGGGCATAGAAGACGTATTAGAAGCTATTGTTGAGTATCTTCCTTCTCCAGAAGGCAATGCAGACAATCCGTTAAAAGCCTTGCTTGTGGATTCTTGGTATGATGCATATTTGGGAGTCATTATTCTTGTGCGAGTTGTTGACGGTTGTCTGAAGAAAAAAATGCGTATTCGCATGATGGGTGCTGAATTTTCTTGTCTGGTTGACAGAGTTGGAGTGTTTTCTCCTAAAATGGAAGCTGTAGAACAGCTTAATCCTGGGGAAATCGGCTTTATAACTGCAAGCATTAAAAGTGTTTCAGATACTTCAATCGGGGACACAATAACAGAAGAAAAGAATCCTACTGATGAGCCTTTAACAGGCTTTAAACCAAGTATTCCTGTGGTTTTTTGCAGTATGTTTCCAATTGATGCAAATGATTTTGATAATTTAAAAGATTCAATGGCAAAACTTCGCTTAAATGATGCAAGTTTTGAATTTATACAAGAAAGTTCTGCGGCTCTTGGATTAGGATTCCGATGTGGATTCCTAGGCTTGTTGCACATGGAAATTATTCAGGAAAGACTGGAACGTGAGTTTGATTTAGACCTGATTACCACTGCTCCGAGCGTTGTTTATAAAATACACTTAAACAAAGGCAATGTAATCGACCTGCATAATCCAGCAGATATGCCTGACCCTGTGCATATCCAAAAAATGGAAGAACCTATGGTAAAGGCTACGATACTTGTCCCAGATGAATATTTGGGATCAGTGCTTCAGCTTTGCACAGAAAGACGTGGAGAGCAGATAGAACTTACTTATGTGGGTAACAGAGCTATGGTTATTTACCGCCTGCCGTTAAATGAAATCGTGTTTGATTTTTACGACAGACTAAAATCCATAAGCCGAGGATATGCAAGTTTTGATTACGAATCTGACGGTTATATGGAAAGTGATTTGGTA
The DNA here is from genome assembly GCA_030639035.1 of Alphaproteobacteria bacterium. Taxonomy (GTDB): domain Bacteria; phylum Pseudomonadota; class Alphaproteobacteria; order DAOWDM01; family DAOWDM01; genus DAOWDM01. Next base: position 11,921 of record DAOWDM010000090.1, on the reverse strand, counting down.
AAAGTCTCAATTTTGATAAATGCAGAACCTGTTGATGCTCTTTCGTTTATTACTCATAAAACTCAGTCAATTGCCAGAGGAAAAGGCATCTGCGAAAGGCTTAAAACCCTTATCCCAAGACACATGTTTAAAATCCCAATTCAAGCAGCAATAGGCGGCTCAATCATCGCTCGAGAAACCATAGCTGCCATGAGAAAAGACGTTACAGCCAAATGCTACGGTGGAGACATCTCACGAAAACGCAAACTCTTAGACAAGCAGAAAAAAGGCAAAAAGAAAATGCGTCAATTCGGCAAAGTAGAAGTCCCACAATCTGCCTTCATAGCCGCCTTAAAAATGGGTGATGATTAAAGTATTTCCACCTGTCATTTTTAGCCCTAAAGGTTCGAGAATGACAGGTGGAGTATCAAAAATATTTTACTCAGGTGATGACTGTTCTTTTGTTTTCTTTGTGCATCTTGAAACGTCTGCTTTTTTAAGCATGAAATTAGGTGTGTGGTCTCCAAACCCTTTTACATTATCAGCATGTGTCATAGCTTCTACCATAGTAGCTGGAGCAGTTCTTCTTTTATTTCTTGCTGTTTTATTGTTAGTTGACTTAGCAGAAACAGGTTTGTTATCAGGCTGAATTTCTACCGTTTTGTTTTCAGGAGCTTTTACATCTTTGTTTTCAGGTTTGTTTTCAGGAGCAACATCAGAGTTATCACTTTTCTGCTGTTTATCTTGCTGTTTATCTTGCTGTTTATTTTGCTGTTTATTTTGCTGTTTATCTTTGTTTTTATTCTGATGTTGTGGTTTTTCAGTATTCTTCTGCTCAGGTTTTTCTTCTTGCTCTTCATCAGGTCTGATAAGGCTTACTTGTTCAATACCTTCATGTTCAATTACCACTATTTCTTTTTCGTTCAGCTTTGCTATTTTTTCCAAATAGCTAGTGTCATTCGGAGTTGCTATTGTAAAAACTTTTCCAATGTTCTCACTCTGCCCTGCATGTTTTGCACGTTGAAGATAATCCTTAGCATTAAAAGGGACGTCAAAATTAAAAACATTAGACACTTTTGGAATATCAAGTTTTTTTACAGCTGTATCAGAGCACACCAAGAGTTTAACTTTTCCATTTTTAAAATCATCAAGTCTTTCTTTCAGCCTTTCATTTGGCATACCCTTGAATATTTCAGCAGAATGAAAATCATGTTTTGCTAGATGGCGATTCAAAGCACTTGCTTCACGCTTGCGATTACAAAAGATAATAGCATTATTATCTTTTTCTTTTTCAAGAAGAACTTTTAGTGCATTTCTTTTGCACTTGCTATCTACAACAACTATGCCTTGAATTACGTCAGCTGATACTTGCTTGTCTGTTTTGATGTTTTTTGAATTCATAAAAGAACCTGTTATTTTTTTTACAATTGAAGATGCGAATACTAAAAGGTTAATGCTTTATGTCAATATAGTGCTTGTTTTCTTTTTCATATAGAACAAAATAGTATTTATGTTTAATTTAATTTTATAAGGAGCTTCTCATGTTAATCGAAGCAGGTAAGTCATGTTTAGTGATAATTGATGTTCAGGAACGCTTAGCTCCTGTTATGCATTCTCCTCGTGATGTGCTTGACGGCTGCAGCAAACTTATTCGTGCTGCCTCTCGTCTTTCAGTTCCAGTCGTTATTACAGAACAATATCCCAAAGGACTCGGGCAAACTATGTTTGATGTTCGTGATGTTGCTCCGCAAGACTGCTATATTGAAAAAGATACATTTTCATGCAGTAAAAATCCACAGTTTATGCAGAAACTTCAAACTCTTAAAAGTAAACAGATTATTCTTGCTGGTATTGAAGCCCATATATGTGTTTTGCAAACAGCTTTAGGGTTAAAAGAAATTGGATTCGATGTATTTGTAGTTGCAGATGCCAGCTCATCACGAACAGAAGAATGCAAAAAAGCAGCATTGCACAGAATGCGTACATCAGGCATAGAATGCGTTACTACTGAAATGGTTTTGTTTGAGTGGCTTGAACGGTCAGGGACTCCTGAATTTAAAGAAATAAGTGCTTTAATAAAATAAACCCTATATACAAAAACATTGTTTTTGACAAAGAATGCTGTATGCTAGCAGTGTTATGTTTGGATTAATGGTGGATAAAAAATGAAACAACAGAGTACAAGCTTAATAAAAGCATATGATAAAAAACCTTCTGCTGAAAAAAAGCAAGAAGTCATAAAACCTGTTGTCCCAATAAAAATCACAGGTTCTGAAGAAGTTAAAAACAGCTTGGCAAAGCTAGTCAATAGGCTTGCGAAATCAGAACATGGGAAAAAAGTTTTAGAAGAGGCTTGTGATGCAGGTGTTGAATTAACGGGTCTTAATTTTACAGGAGACGCAGGAGCATATCAACCTGATAAAAATTTGGTAGTAATAAATTTAAGTAGCAGTGAAAATTATCAGGTTGGCACATTATCTCATGAGTTGAGGCACGCTTCGCAAAGCAACAATACAAACCTAATTACTTTTCAAACTAATCTGGAGTTTGATTTAAAAACCAAACTTATTGGGCAAAGGCTTATTGAAGCTGATGCAATGGCTTATGAATATCTTTGTGTGTGGGAATTAGATAAAGCAGGGGAAAAGTTATGGGATAAGGCAAAGATAGATTTTCCTGATGTTGCAAAAGGTGTTGAAAAAGCAGTTAAACCAGATGGAACTCTTGATACTGCAAAAGCAATGGAATACGGCTTTAAAGGTTGGTACAAAGGAGCATTTTTAAGAGATTTTTATGAGGAAGGAATGATTTGTGGTTACAATCAAATTAAAGATGATGAATTCCTATATACTCATCCAAATTGTTTTACTAAAAGCTATTCTTCTAAAAACATGACAGCCACTTGTTGTGAAATCGACGGCAAAGCTTATATTAATCCTGAATCAAATCTTTTAGAAAAGAAACAATATTTAGGAATTAAAAAAAGCACGTTTGATTATTTTAATAAATTTCACAAAGACAGAGAAAAAGATACAGGTATTCCTGCTGATAAATCATTAAAAGAAATCCCTCTTACGTATCCTAAAAGACCAAAGAAAAAAGAAATACCTATTTCACTTCTTAAGGCTCAGCTTGGAAGAGAATAGTTTTATAAAGAAATGTATTGAAAAACAAGCCGTGAACATATAAACATGCATACATGAGTATGTTATGTTTTTTCACTTTAGGAGCTAAAACAACATGAGTTTGCGTGATTTTCTTGCTCTTTCTTTTATGGTGCTTATTTTTGGGTTTGGTGCTGTTGTTGTAAAAATAGGGCTTGGAGAGTTTCCTCCTTTTACAATGGCTTCTCTTAAATTCGTGATTACGGCTGTTTTGCTTTCAAAGTTTTTGCTTTCTCCAAAGCATTTAAAGCTGTTGTTTCTGCTCGCTTTTTTAATGGTAGCTTGTATTTCTTTTATATTTATTGCTGCAAACGGTCTTGATGCAGGTACTGCTATTATATCCTATCAGCTTATTGTTCCATTTGGTTCACTATTCGCTGCGTTTTTTTTCAAAGACAAGCTTGGAGTTAAAGGCTGGATTGCAATGGCTTTTACATTTGTAGGAATAGGCGTTCTTATCGGAGAACCCACCCTGCAAAATCCGATTTATGTTTTTATAATGATACTTGGGGCTTTTGTAGCGGCTTCTACAACTATTGTGATTAAATATCTTTCAGAGCTGAAACCTTTGGCTATTACGGCATGGACAATGGTGTTTGGAGCTCCAATGATGCTTGCACTTTGTTTTATATTTGAAAGCAATCAGCTTGAAATTATATCAGCGGCAGGCTGGAAAGGCTGGAGTGCTTTAGCATATAATATAGTTGGAGACTCAATTATAGCCTGTACTTTATGGTTTTATCTGATTGGAAAATACCGCATAAATCAAGTCGCTCCGTTTACGCTTATTACGCCTGTAATAGGAGTGTTAGGCGGGATTATGGTTCTTAATGAAGAACTTACATGGCGGAAATTTGTTGGTGGATTGATAATTGTAACTTCTGTAGCTATTATTGATTTATACAAGAATAAAATAGCTGAAAACAAGGCAGTTGAAGCTGTTTCTTAAGGTTATAAAAAATTGTCTTTAGATATACTATTCAATAATGCTGTAGCTCATCATCAAGCAGGCGAACTTGCAGAAGCTGAAAACCTTTACCGAAAAATTTTAGAAGTATCCCCTGAAACCCCTGATGCTTTGCATCTTTTGGGGCTTATCGCTCATCAAAAAGGTGTTACAGATACAGCTGTAGATTTAATTTACAAAGCAATTGTCATTACTCAAAAAGAAAACAATACGCCAGCAAATTATTATTTTAGCATAGGTTGTGCTCTTCAAGATAAAGGGCTGTTTGAGGAAGCAATTGACAATTACAAGCTTGCTTTGGAAATTACTCCTGATATTTCAGAAATTTATAATAATATTGGAAATGCTTATCGGTCATTGAAGCGTTATGAAAAAGCAACGATGTTTTTTGAAAAAGCTATTGAGTTGTCTCCTGATTTTGCACTTGCTTATAACAATCTAGGACTAACTTTTATAGACAGTAAAGATTTTGAAAAGGCTGTTTCTTATTTTAAACATGCAGTTGAAATAGAACCTGAATTTTTTGATGCTCATTATAATTTAGGCAATCTTTACAGAGACAAAAACCTTATTGATAAAGCTGTGTCTGAGTATGAAACAGCTCTTGTTTTGTCTCCTGAAAATGCAAACATATACAATAGCTTAGGTGTAGCTTTTGAAAGGAACAATCAGTTAGACAAGGCTTTAGCGGCATATAAAAAATCCGTTGAAATTGCCCCGTCTTTTTCCGATGCACACAACAATATTGGCAACATTCTTTTAAATATGTCAAAGCTTGAAGAAGCTCGAAAAGCCTTTGAAACTGCAATAAAACTAAATCCTGAGCTTGCTGATTCTCATAGCAGTTTAGGCATTATATTTCAAAGACAAAACAAAATAGAACAAGCTTTGGACGAGTATAGAAAAGCATTTGTAATTAATCCAAATATTGCAGAAACCTGTAATAATCTTGGAATGATGGTTCAGGAAAATGGGGACGATGATGAAGCTTTGGGGCTTTATTTTAACGCACTTGCTATTAATCCTGAACTTGATGACGTTCATTTTAATATAAATAACGCTCTACAATTCATGTTTTCACAGGGACGAGTGGAAAATGCGACTAAAATAGCACAAAATTGGCTGAAACTTTACCCAAACAACCCTTTGGCAAAGCATATAGTCGAATCTTTTACTAAAAAAGGCTCTTTAAGGGCTTCTAATGACTATTTAAAGCAAACATTTGATGCATTCTCTGAAGAATTTGACGATAAGCTGAAAAAAATGAACTACCAAGCTCCAAAATTGCTTGTTGAACAGGTTAGTAAGCTTTTTAAGGCTAACAAAACGCTAAGCGTTCTTGATGCAGGCTGTGGAACAGGTCTTTGTGCTTCTATGCTTCGTCCTTTTGCTAAGAAACTAAACGGTCTTGATATATCCGCTGGAATGCTTGAAAAAGCAAGAAATCTCAACCTATATGATGAACTTATTGAGCAAGAGCTTACGGAACATCTTTTAGAAAATCCAAACCGTTATGACTTGATTATAGCGTCAGATGTTCTTTGTTATTTCGGAAGATTAGATTCAATAATTGATGCAATGGAAACGGCTTTGAAGCCAGATGGAGCTGTAGCTTTCACTCTGGAATATGAAAAAGATGCAAAAAAAGGTTTTCAGATAAAACCTACAGGAAGATATAGCCATTCTTTGGAATACCTCGAGTCAGTCATCAATGAAACAACAGGTTTCAGCATTGTTCATACAAGCTTTGACACATTACGAATGGAGCGAGAAAATTCTGTAACAGGTATTATTTCTGTATTGAAAAAACAAGCAATGATATGAATCGTTATTTGTTTCTTCAGTAAAATCTAATTCCTCATTATCGGAAACAGGTTCTAATTTATTTGTAAATCTTGAGCCCCAATTCAGTTTTACTATAACCATAACGCCCTCCATTTTTTAATAGTACAAATAAACTTATGCAGAATTTATGCCATAAGGTACTTGACGTTTTTGTGCCTCATCTTTACTTTCATATATAGAGCGTGGCAAAATCCATGCTTCAGGGATTAGTACTCCCTTAACCAGCGGTCTGTGACACAGATCGAAAACAAAAATGTCGTTTCTCGGTATGACTGGGAGACGGCGTTATGTACAGGCTTAGGCTAAAAACGCCGTGCCGTCTGGTTACGGTTGTACTAACTCCCAGTCACCAAAGGATTCTTTGGTGGCTATTTTCTTTTTAAACAAGGAGTTAAAACCATGTCAGATAAATTCTCAAAAACCGAAATTTAAAACATACTTGACGAATATGGGCTAATGATAACACCTGTAGATGCAACGGAAAAAATGCTAAATGCAGGAATTCAAGCTAGAGCTGAGAACATGAGTCAAGCAGAAGCTATATATGCTTCAATGCTGTTGGCAGGAGAAGAAAAGGCAACTATTGCCGATTGTTAGGAAAAAACGACCTATAAGTCAAACGGCACTTTATAAGAATGCATAAATTCAACCACCTGATCTGCTGGCATTGGTCTGCCAAACAGATAGCCTTGCACAACATCACAGCCTTGTTCTCTCAATAAATTCAACTGAGCTTCACTTTCGACACCTTCTGAAACAATTTCCATGCCAAGACTGTGCCCAAGATTGATAATTGCATGAGCAATTTCTGCATCATCATAGTCGCTTGTCATATCACGCACAAAAGACTGGTCAATTTTCAGCCTATCCACTGGAAAACGTTTCAAATAATTTAGTGATGAATATCCTGTGCCAAAATCATCAATTGCCAACTTGCAGCCAATATCAGAGAGTTTCAGAAGAATGTTTTCAGCCTGTTTAGCATCTTGCATAATCGCTGTTTCAGTAAGCTCTAGCTCTAAATTTGCAGATGGTACATTTGTTCTGATTAGCTCTTTTTCAATGTTTTCGGCTAAATCTGCTTTTTGAAACTGAACTGCAGAAAGATTCACAGCTATAACTGTATCAGGCAAGCCGATTTTCTTCCATTCCACCCATTGTTCAAGAGCAGTTTTAATCACCCATTCTCCAAGAGAAATAATAAGCCCCGTGTCTTCGGCTATAGGAATAAAACGATCAGGAGGAATCATTCCACGCTCAGGGTGTATCCACCTTATTAAAGCTTCCCACCCGATTAAAGTCCCTGAGTGTAAATCCAATTGAGGCTGATAATGAAGAACGAACTCATTGTTTTCTAATGCACGCCTTAAATCACGTTCGATAACAAGTTTATCCTCGATTTCAGTGTCCATTTCCTTGGAAAAAAAGAAAAAGCTATTATGAGACTTTTCTATAGCTTTATGAAGAGCCATATCAGCAAAACTAATTAACTTTTCTGGATTGTCGCAATCATCTGGAAAAATAGAAATGCCTATATATGCTCCAACATTGACATCATTTCCATCTATTCTAACTGTCTCTAAAATCGATGATATTAGTTTCCTTGCGAGGATTGCAGCGTTTTCTGCTTTTCTAATGCTTCTATAAATGATTGCAAATTCATCGCCGCCTGTACGAGCAACTATATCTTCTGTTGAAACAAGAGAAGATATACGATTTGCTATTATTTTCAGCAGCTTATCGCCGATATTATGTCCTAGAGTATCGTTTATACGGTTAAAATTTATCAAATCTACGAAAAGAAGCCCAACAGTTTCATGTCTTCTTTTCGCACGTTCAATTACATGCTTTAAGCGGTTAATAAACAACACCCTATTAGGCAAGCCTGTAAGTTGGTCATAATTCGACAAATGAAGTATATGATCTTCTGCATTTCTGTAAGCTGTTAAATCTTCTTGAACGGCAACAAAATGCGTGATTTTTCCGTTATCTTTTATTGGCGTAATAGTCATACTGACAGTATAAAGTGAACCGTTTTTATGACGGTTAATAATTTCCCCTTTCCAAATATTGCCACTGGAAATTATAGACCATAAATTTTTATAATCTGATTCTGATTGAACTCCTGATTTTACAATAGAAGGAGTACGCCCAACAACACACTCTTCGTCATATCCGCTAAGATGTGAAAATGCCTTGTTAACCCATTCAATTACGCCATTGCTATCTGTAATAATAATTGAATTAGCAGAAGAAGTCATAGCTGCACCTTGCAATTGTAGCTTCTTCTGATCTCGTGATACCTGTATTGCAGTGCCAAGTCTTTTCGAGAATGTTTCTAGAATCCTTCGAGCATTTTTAATCTTTTGAGCTGTAGAGCAAATTTTAAAAATTCCAATTACTTTATTTTGCACAGATAAAGGAAAAAGAAGCTCTACATATTTCCCATCTGGAGTATCTATATCATTGGTGCAAACCATGTCTTTTTGCACAGTTTTTGCTATTGATGAAGCTTCGCCCAAAGGTTCGTCCCAACACATTTCCATGCTGGCGATAGATTCTGCATCAACTCCTGAAGCCGCACATATATTGATATGCCCCTTTTTCTCTTTTGTGCCTACCCAAACCAATCTAGCATCAAAAAGAACTCTGATTTTTTCACATATAAAATGAGTAAAATCATATATTCTTGTTCCAAGCAAAACAGAATGGAGCATAATATTTTCTATTTCCTCCATTTTTTCAGCATAATCATACTGCGAGTAATCATACACAAAACACGAGAATATCTTTTGCTTTTCAGCATTTATTTCAGAAACATATATCTTTACAGGAAATACAGAATTATCTTGATGAATTCCTTTCGCATTAAAATGCCCAACTTTTAGTTCTTTTGTGCCAATTTTACTATTAACGGCTTTTTTAAGAATTCCGCACGGTTCAGAAACATTATCCATGTCAGGCAATATTGAGCAAACATACTTGCCGTTAAGACCGCCATTTGAATAATCAAATATCTGCTCAACAGCAGAATCTGCTGAAACTATAATGCCATTAGTGTCGACAAGTAAAATTCCGTCTACTATGCTGTTATGAATTATCAATAGAAACGCTTCCCTTTTAAGTATAAAGCTGATAAACGTTGCACTTTATAATGTGAGATTTTTTACATAAGCAAAAAAGTATCTTTTCATTTAATAGATATTTAACAGATTTTCTCTACAAAATAAATAGTAATAGCGTTTATTATTTAATATCTTCTTTATAAAGATTTGATTTGTTTCTACTATTGAAATTATAAGTAATTTTAATATAGCTTTACGTTTAGGAAAGATTTAAAATGTCATATTCAACACTTCTTGGTTTTTTTGGCGGAGTAGGTCTGTTTGTAGGAGCTATACTGCTTACCACTGAATATTACATGTCTTTTATTGACACTCCTAGCTTCCTTATGGTCATAGGCGGGACTCTTGCCTCAACATTTATCGGCTTTGAGCCTCGATATGTTGCAAAAGCAATAAGAAAAGGGCTGTCTATAATTTTCTCTCACAAAGAAACTTCTCTTACCGATGAAGTTGGCAGAATTATTCGTTGGGGGTATATAGTTCAAAAAAATGGACTTCAAGGGCTTGAGTCCGATGCTGAAGGAATAATTGGGGAAGATAAAATCCTAACATTTGGTGTAGACCTTGTTATTACAGGTTATACTGGAGATGAAGTTCGTGAGATTCTTACAAAAACTATTCAGACTACATTTAAACGAGCCAAAGACAAATCAATAATACTAAATTATATGGGAGGAACAGCTCCTGCTTTTGGAATGATAGGAACTCTTGTTGGGCTTATCATTATGCTTCAAGCTATGGGCAGCGACCCTTCATCTATTGGTCCTGCGATGGCTGTCGCTTTGGTTACAACGTTATATGGTGTTATTTTTGCACGATTAATCTTTATTCCAGCAGCTTCTAGAGTTGTACAGCGAGACGATTTATTGCGTTTTCGTAGTTATTTGATTGCAGAAGGACTTGCTCTTTTGGCAGAAAGAAAAAGTCCTCGCTATATTCAAGACAGAATGAACAGTTTTCTCGATCCTTTGGAACACTACAGTATTGATCGTGATATGACACAAACAGCAGAATAAACTACATTTTTAAAGGACAGTTTTGCTACCATGTTAACACCTGAAGAAGAGCCAGAGCAAGCACTTGACGAATCATGGATGACCACATACGGCGATATGGTTACGCTGTTGATGTGCTTTTTTGTTATGCTTGCTGGAATTTCAGATGTTGACGTTGTTCTTTTTGAGCAAGTGCAGGCTGGACTAGCCAAAGGCATTGGCGACCTTGACGTTCTAAAGCCAATTGAGATGATGACAAAAGATTTAGAATCAGACATTCAGAATCTTGAAGTCGGAGAATCAGTTGCTCTTGGAGTTGACACTCAAGGTATTGTAATGGAATTCGCAAGTGCTTCTTTTTATGAGCCAGGTTCTGCAGTAATACGAGAAGAAGCAGCTCCAATTCTTAAACGCATAGCAGGTACTTTGCGTGCTTCACGTTATTCTAATTTCATTTTTAAGGTTGAGGGGCACACTGATGATGCTCCTATTCACACAGAACAATATCCATCAAATTGGGAGCTGTCAGCAGCTAGAGCATCTGCTGTAGTGCGTCTTCTTATTGAAAGAGATATTGAAAAAACAAGACTGCAAGCTATTGGTATGGCAGACATTATGCCAAAAGTACCAAACAGAGATGCTTATGGTGAACCTATACCAGAAAATCAGGAAATTAACAGACGAGTAACAGTCCACATAGAGCCACGCCGACGTTAGGTCTCTATTAGACTCTATATAGTGATTTCCATATTATCACGAGCAACAAAAGTTTGATTCCACTCTTTGTAAGATTCTTTCTCGATTTTATCCATAAACTTGTCATCATGTTCAGGTTCATGATGAAACAAAGCCATCTTTTTGACATTTGCAATACGGCATAAAGCAACGCCTTCGTTCCATGTAGAATGACCCCAGCCTATTTTCTGAACAAATTCTTCTTCGGTATAAGTACTGTCATAAATGACCAAATCAGCACCTTCAATCAAGTTTAGAATATTCTTATCTTTTTTATCAGGAGTATGCTCGGTATCTGTAATATAACAAACAGACTTACCGCCATATTCAATTCTGTATCCAGTAGCTTCATTCGGGTGGTTTAGTTTTGCTGTTTTCACAGTAACGTCGTTAAATAAAGTGAAAGTGTCTCCTGCTGTAAAGTCTTCAAACTCAAGAGAGGCTCGCATTGCATCAAGCGGAACAGGAAAAACAGGATTCGACATTTGCGTTGAAAGGATTCGTTCTATGCCTCCTTTTTCTGTCAAATGACCTGCCATTATTTTCATGGAATTGCCTGCTATATACGCTGGAGCAAAAAATGGAAAACCATTAATATGATCCCAGTGCGTATGAGTAAGAAGCAGTACGCAGTGTTTATCTCTACGCTTAAGAATTTCGTTACCTAGATTGCGAATGCCTGTACCTGAATCAAGCACCAGATAATTATCACCAAGCTTTAACTCTATACAGCTAGTGTTGCCACCATATTTGACATGTTTTGGAGAGGGGCAAGCGATGCTTCCTCGAACTCCCCAGAATTTAACAACTATCGCCATTTGCCTGCTTCATTACTAAATAACCATACTTTTAGGTTAATAGCTAAAACCTTAGTATTTCGTTAAACTATTTATAAACCTTGTTCTTGCTATAGGTGTTTTTTTGTTATTTGCATCAAATACATAACGATTTAAAAAATAGCCTGTAAGTCTTAACCCATTTAATATTTCTACATCATCTATTTCGTCTGTCATTTCTTTTTTAATTTCTTTTTGTAAAAGAAAAGACGGTAGCGGTAAAAGCTTGTTATAATATGGTTTTCCTGCATCTGCTGAAACTGCTCTTCCACTTT
>DAOWDM010000164.1 GCA_030639035.1 Alphaproteobacteria bacterium | reverse complement strand
CCTCCATTAAAGGCTTGTCATTTTGCAAAAAAAATTCACAAATCTAGGTTGCGGTCATAGAATATGGGCAATTGCTTCAGTTCATGGAGAACTTGAGAGTCTTTGTTCTATTCACAAAAAAATAGCAGCAGATTATCAAATTGGTGACCGCATAATCTATCTTGGAAACATTTTAGGAATAGGGTCTGAAATCAAGGCAACCTTAAATGAGGTATTGCTTTTTCGCCGTGCATTAATTGCCAGCCCTGGTGCTACATGCGATGATATAATTTATTTACGCGGAGCACAGGAAGAAATATGGAGCAAGCTATTAAAACTGCAGTTTGCCCCTAATCCATCTCGTGTACTTGAATGGGCTATTGACCAAGGAGCAGGTGCAACAATATCAGCCTATGGGGCAGATTCAAAAGAAGGCTTAAGACTTGCCTCAAAAGGAACGGTTGCTTTATCACGGTGGACGGCAGAGTTGCGAAAAGCAATTGATAGAGAAGATGGTCATGGGGAATATATGTCTGCTCTAAAGCACGTAGCTTATACAGAAGACAACGCTCTATTATTTGTCAATGCTGGGATTGACCCTCGATTAACATTAGAAAAACAAGGTGATGTTTTCTGGTGGGGACATTCTGCTTTTAATGACAAACGAGAAAATCACACTGGTTTTTCAACTCTTGTTCGTGGATACGATTTCAGTCATGGAGGGCTTTCCATAGACAAACATACAATAACTCTTGATGATGGCTGTGGTTTTGATGGGACATTAGCTGCCGCTTTATTCGATGCTGACAGAGAACCGATTAAAATCATCAAAGCCTAACAAACTCAATGCTAAAGAATCTGTTTCTTTTTATCATAAGCCCTGATAATTCTTGAAACAAGGTTGTGTCGCACAACATCTTTGTCTGTGAAACTAATGCTTTTCACATCTTTTGTATTTTTCAAAAGCTCTACAGCATCAGCAAGTCCTGAAGTAGCTCTGTTTGGAAGGTCTGTCTGGCTTAAATCTCCATTGACAACCATTTGTGAATTATTGCCAAGACGAGTTAGAAACATTTTCATCTGCATAGTGGTTGTATTTTGAGCTTCATCAAGAATAACAAAACAATTTGAAAGAGTACGTCCTCGCATAAAAGCTAGCGGAGCAACCTCTATCTCACCAGTCTCTATACGTTTTTGAACCTGCTCAGCAGGCATCATATCATGAAGAGCATCATAAATAGGTCGTAGATAAGGGTCAACTTTCTCCTTTAAATCTCCAGGTAAAAAACCAAGATTTTCACCTGCTTCAACAGCGGGACGGGAAATTATAATCCTGTCCGTCATTCCCTCTAACAACATGGATACACCATAAGCAACAGCTAGATATGTTTTGCCTGTTCCAGCAGGACCAAGCCCGAAAACAAGGTCATTATCTTTCATTGCTCTAATATATTTTTCCTGATTTTTAGACCTTGGCGTTACTTGAGATTTTCGTGTGTATAAAGTCAGGCTTTCATCAGATTTATTAGAACCGTTTTCACTGATTCGCATGGCAGCTTCAAAATCACCGTCTAAAATATTATGTCCTTTCTCCAGCTTTTTATAAAGGCTTTCAAGAACTGTCTGTGCTGTCTTTATTTTAGCAGGCTCTCCGCTTATTGTCAGAGTATTGCCAACAGAAATGATGTCGATACCAAGCTGTTTTTCTATTTGTTTCAGATTGATATTCTGAGGACCAAATAATTGTATCAAAAGGTAATTGTCTTCAAATTCTAAATAAATTTTGCTCATGCTAATATTTTCCCACTAAGACTATTAAGCGAACTATCTATTATTTCCAACTCTACAACTTTTCCAAGCATTTCCCTAGAAACATTAGCATAAACCGCCTGCATATATGGAGTCCTGCCTATCAATTGACCTCCATGTCTTCCTTTATGTTCAAAAAGAACTGGCAGTGTTTTTCCAACTGTTTTTCTGTTGAAATTTTTCTGATGATGTTTGAGTCGTTCCTGCAAAATAGCAAGACGCTCTATTTTAACATCTTCAGAAACGTGATTACCCATTTTTTCTGCAACAGTGTTTGGTCTTGGACTGTATTTGAAAGAATACGCTTGAGAGTATTCCATTTTTTCTACAATCTTTAATGTCTGAGCAAAGTCTTCATCTGTTTCATCAGGAAAGCCTACAATAATATCGGTTGAAAAAGCTATGTCAGGACGTGCTTTCCGTAACTTATCAATAGCTTTAAGGTATTCAGAAACGGTATACTGCCTATTCATCAGCTTTAATATTCGGTCAGAACCAGATTGTATCGGCAAGTGAACATAAGGCATAAGCTGTGGCACGTCTTTATGAGCAGCTATCAAATCATCGTCCATATCTCGTGGGTGAGAAGTCATGTAACGGATACGTTCTAGCCCTTGTATTTCAACAATATTCCTTATTAACTGCCCAAGTTTCCACGGTTTTCCGTCAAGTGCTTCTCCATGCCATGAGTCAACATTCTGCCCAAGCAAAGTTATTTCACATGCTCCGTTTTTAACATAGTGTTCGGCTTCTTTTCTAATTGAGACAACAGAACGAGAATATTCAGCCCCCCTTGTATAAGGAACAACACAATAACTGCAATAATTGTTACAGCCTTCCTGTATTGTTAAGAAAACGCTAGTTTTACTTGAACTTGATTCTGGCAAAGAATCGAATTTTTTAATTTCAGGTATTTCAATATCGACTACATTTTTATCATATCTTTTTAAAAGCTCTGGCAATCGATGGTACGATTGAGAGCCAACTACTATGTCAACATAAGGAGCTCGCTTGAAAATGTATTCACCTCTAGCCTGAGCAACACAACCTGCGACAATTATTATAGTCTGCTTGCCTTTTTTTAAGTTTTTTTCTTTTATCTT
>DAOWDM010000002.1 GCA_030639035.1 Alphaproteobacteria bacterium | reverse complement strand
GCAATAAGTTTGGAAATGTGTATTTGGCGATGGTGAAGAACCGCCTGTCCTATGCCAATTCCGCCACTCAAGCGAAGCCCTGTCATACGGTTAGGACGTAGCCACAAGCCATCTTCTGGGTGTATAGCCCCCTGATTGATAAAATCTTTTGACGATAGCAGTTCTGCCAAAATCATTGCTATAGTTTCAAGTGTTTCTATTTCTTCTTGTGAAAACAGTCTTTCTTTGCATGTCTGCACGACAAGAACGCCAGAAATACGGCTGTTTCGTATAATTGGAACGCCAAGAAAAGAATGGTACGCTTCTTCTCCTGTTTCAGGTCTATAGCTAAAACTTGGGTGCGACCATGCGTCTTTTAATGCTACAGAGTGAAGGAAAGCTGCAACTTCACCTACAAGCCCTTCTCCTACACGAAGACGAGTTATATGGACAGCTTCCTGTTTAAGTCCTTTTGTTGCAATAAGTTCAAGTATTTCACCAGAACGTATTGCATAGCATGAACATACTTCAGCATTCAGCTTTTCTGCAATATGATTGACAACCTTGTTAAGTCGTTCTTGCGGTTTACCACCGCTTGCCATTATATTGTGCAGTCCGTTTAAAAGTTCACGTGAAATTGAAGATTTATGTTTCATTGTTTATAAGATTTTATGGTTGTTCAAAAACAGTCAATGCTTCTTCTGCCTGCTCTGTAAATTCATTAATAATCTCGCTTACAGGCTGTTCAGATTTAACCATTCCAACACATTGCCCAGCCATTAGTGAGCCGTTTTCTACATCACCGTCAATAGCTGCATTTCTCAAAGCTCCTACCCAGTAATGTTCTATTTCCAGCTGAGCTTCTTTTTGAGTTGCTTCGTTATTGTGGAATTTATCTGCTGTTTTTTTCTGGAATTCCATAAATTCCTGAGTTCCTTTGTTTTGTAAAGCTCGTACTGGAATCACTGGAAATTTGGGGTCTATCTGCACTGTAGGCATAGCGTCTCGTGCATTTGCTTTGATAAAAGCTTTTTTGAAATTTTCGTGAGCAACACATTCAGTAGAGCATACAAAACGAGTTCCAATTTGACAGCCTGATGCTCCTAGTTTCATGTAAGAAGCCATCATTTTACCGTTTCCAATACCTCCAGCAACAAACACAGGTACTTTTGCAATATACGGCAGTATTTCCTGAACAAGAACGCTGGTTGACACAGGACCTATATGACCGCCTGCTTCAGAACCTTCTATAACTAGGGCATCTGCTCCAGAACGAATAAGTTTTTTTGCTAGAATTAAAGCTGGAGAAAAACATATGGCTTTTGCTCCGCCTTCTTTGATTCTTTTGATTGAAGCAGAGCTTGGAAGACCTCCAGCAAGCACAACATGGCTTACTTTAAGTTCTGTGCATACATCAATTAAAGCATCAAGTTCAGGGTGCATTGTGATTAAATTTACACCGAAAGGCTTTTTTGTTAGTTCAAATGTAGCTTTGATTTCTGCTGCAAGCATATCAGGGTTCATTGAACCGCAAGCAATTATTCCGAAACCTCCTGCGTTGGAAATAGCAGATACAAGGTTGCGTTCTGATATCCAAGACATTGCTCCGCCTAGGATAGCATGCTCTGTTCCAAGAAAATCACAGCCACGTTTCCAGATGCTGTCTAGTTTTTGGTGTTTTGTTGTTTGTGTCATGTTTTTTTGTCGTCCATGTTGTAAGCGGTGTGAAGAGCACGCAATGCAAGCTCTGTATATTCTTCGGAAATAAGAACACTTATTTTGATTTCCGATGTTGAAATAACCTGAATATTTATACCTTTTTCTGCCAAAGCCTGAAACATAGTCAATGCTACACCGCAATGACTACGCATTCCAACTCCGACAACAGAAACTTTAACTACATTTTCATCTGTAATAAGATTTATATAGCCTATTTTATCATGATTGTCTTTTAAGATGTTGATTGTACGTCCAAAATCAGCTTTGGTAACGGTAAATGTCATATTTGTAATTTCGCCGTTTTCTGAAACATCTTGAACAATCATATCAACATTGATGTTTTCATCAGCTAAAAGACCAAAAATTGTAGCTGATACTCCAGGGGAGTCTTTTACTCCCACCAAAGTTAATTTTGCTTCATCACGGCTGTATGCAATGCCGCTGATTACTTCTTTTTCCATAATCTCTTCCTCGCTGCAGACAAAAGTGCCAGATTCGTTGCTAAAAGATGAACGAACCTGCAATCTGACGTTGTGTTTCATTGCCATTTCAACAGAGCGTGTTTGTAGGACTTTTGCTCCAAGAGATGCCATTTCCAGCATTTCTTCATAAGTGATTTTATCAAGCTTGCGTGCTGTTGGAACAATACTCGGGTCAGTTGTATATACTCCGTCTACATCAGTATAAATATCACAGCGGTCAGCTTTAAGAGCAGCAGCTAAAGACACGGCAGAAGTATCCGAACCGCCTCTTCCCAGCGTTGCTATTCGGTTGTTGGGGGCTAATCCTTGAAAACCTGCGATTACCGCTACTTGTCCGTCTGCCATGCATTTTTTAAGTTTTTTGATATTGATATTTTCAATGCGTGCTTTGCTGTGAGCTCCGTCTGTCATGATAGGTATTTGCCAGCCAGTCCATGATCTGGCTGAAATTTCAATATCATGAAGAGCCATAGTTAAAAGACCAATAGTTACTTGCTCTCCAGTTGATACGACTACATCATATTCTCGAGCATCATGAAAATGAGACATTTCACGGCAGTATTTTACAAGCTCATTAGTAACGCCTGTCATAGCAGATACTATAACAGCAACCTGATTGCCACGGTCAACTTCTTCTTTTACCCTGCGTGCAACATTTTTAATATGCTCCACATCTGCAACCGAAGTACCACCGAATTTTTGAACAATACAAGTCATATAGGAGAACGCTCTTTTTGATAATAATTTTACCGTATGCAATCAACCTTAATTAATAACCTGAAAACAGTTATATAAGCAAGAGCCATAAAGCAATGAAAAATTATAAAACATTTTGTGAGAGAAAAAATAATTTTACGGTTGATTTAATACCAATATTGATAATAAATGATTGTATATTGTAGAAAGAAATCAGTATATACTGTGTGGCTGAAATTAGGAGATACTATGATAGAGCAGGGGCTAATGTTGATGCTGACAGGAATGGGAGTGGTTTTCCTTTTTCTAGCTGTTTTGGTTTGCGTTATGCGTATTGCAGCGACATTTTTCAAAAAGCATCCTTCTATTGATAATTTTCTAAAGACAGATAAAAAGAAAAACAGAAGAAATTCCAGTAGAAAAAAAACAAACTCCAAAGAAACTTCAAAGTTAGGCAAGGAATCTGAAGCTGAAATTGCTGCTGTTGTTGCAGCCGTTCAGTCTTTTATGCGTGCAAATTAAAATAAAGAGGGAAAAATCATGGCTGTTAAAAAGAAACTCATCAAATTCATGTGTACTGCTTTTCGTGACGGTTTTCAGTCCGTTTACGGAGCAAGAGTTTTAACCAAAGATTTTATACCAGCAGTTGAGGCAGCAAGAGAAGCTGGCATTAACTGGTATGAAGCGGGTGGCGGAGCAAGGTTTCAGGCTCTTTATTTCTATTGTAATGAAGATGCATTCGATATGATGGATAAGTTCCGAGAAGCAGCAGGACCTGATGCTGATTTGCAGACTCTTGCAAGAGGAACAAATGTCGTAGGTTTGGAGTCTCAATCCAGCGATGTTATTGAGCTTCATGCAAAACTTTTTGCAAAACATGGAATCACATCTATTCGTAATTTTGATGCTCTTAATGATGTGAATAATCTTATTTACAGCGGTAAATGTATTGCAGATGCAGGGCTAAAACATCAAGTTGTTGTTTCAATGATGGAGCTTCCTCCTGGGTGCAGCGGAGCTCATGGTGCTGATTTTTACGAGAACGTTTTAAAGCAGATTCTTGATGCAGAAATTCCGTTTGATTCTGTTTGTTTTAAGGACGCTTCTGGAACGGCTGTTCCTTCTAAAGTTTTCGATACTATAAAACGTGCAAGGAAACTTCTTCCTGCGGACACCATGATTCATTTCCATACTCACGAAACAGCAGGCATTGGTGGTTTGGGGTATATGTCAGCTATTGAAGCTGGTGCAGATGCGATTGACCTCTCTATGGCTCCTGCTTCTGGTGGTACTTGTCAGACTGATATTGCTACAATGTGGCACGCATTAAGAGGTAGCGATTATTCTCTTGATATTGATATTGACAAGGTTATGAAGGCTGAGGAGGTCTTTAAAGATTGCATGAAGGATTATTTCCTTCCTCCAGAAGCAACTATGGTTGAGCCTACTATTCCATGGAGTCCTATGCCAGGGGGAGCTTTGACAGCTAATACTCAAATGCTTCGTGATAACAACATCATGCATAAATACCGTGAAATCAGTGCTGCTATGGGTGAAGTTGTGCGTCGTGGAGGTTTTGGAACTTCGGTAACTCCTGTGTCTCAGTTTTATTTCCAGCAGGCGTTTAACAATGTAATGTTTGGCAAGTGGAAAAAAATTGCTGAAGGTTACGGCAAAATGGTTCTTGGATATTTTGGTAAAACTCCAGTTGAGCCTGATGCTGAAATCGTTAAAATTGCTTCCGAGCAGTTAAAGTTAGAACCTACAAAACTAACTCCTCTTGAAATCAATGACAAAGACGAAACAAAAGGTTTAAAACCAGCTCGTAAAAGGCTGGAAAAAGCTGGACTGCCGACAACAGATGAAAATGTTTTCATTTCAGCAACATGCAAAGATAAAGGAATTGCTTTCCTTAAAGGTGAAGCAAAACTTGGTATTCGCTACAAAGAAGACGAAGAGGTTAAAACTCCAGTAAAAATTCCAGCGAAAACTAAAGAAGCAGAAGACTTTAAGGTAACTGTTAATAATAAAACTTATGAAGTTCATGTTGAAAGTGGAAAAATTGACGCAAAGCCTGTTAAAGTAGCTCCTGTAGTTTCTTCTACAGAAGGTGTAGCTGTTACAACAGCGATGCCAGGGACAATCATTAGTATCGAAGTTAATGAAAATGATGAAGTCGAAGAAGGTGATGTAATTCTGATACTTGAAGCTATGAAAATGGAAGTTGAAGTTTGTGCAACATCAGCAGGGGTTGTAAGCTCTATAGAAGTTAAAGCTGGAGACCAAGTTTCTGAAGGGCAAGTGCTGGCGTATATTGGTTAGGTGTTTTTCTGTCATTGCGAGGAGCATGGCGACGTGGCAATCTAATTTGAAAGCGACAAAAAGAAGAGAGATTGCCGCACTTTGCTCGCAATGACGAAAAAGAAAAATAATCATAGAATTAGTTGGTATAAGTTTAGGAGTTTTTTAAATTTTGCATTTATTTAACAGTAAACGTAAGGGCTTATTAGCTGTTTTGACGGTTTGCCTTACTTTGTCTTTTGTTTGTATTGGAGCGTTCTCAGCAGATGCTAAAAGCGATGTAAAGGCAGAAAAAGAAAAGTCTGCGATTCATAAAGTTCTTGAATCAACAGGGGCATATCTGTTTTTTACTCCAGAAGCACAGCCAAAAGGTGAACTTTCTCGAGAAGCAGGAAAAATGTTTTTCCATAAAGGAATAAGCCAGATTATTATGATTGGCATAGGATTGCTTCTTGTCTTTTTGGCTATTGTAAAACAGTTTGAACCTTTGCTGTTATTACCAATAGGTATTGGTGGAGTTCTGGCGAATGTTCCAGGGGCTGGAATAGCAGATATTATTGATGGAAATGTAGGGTTTTTACATCATATATATGATTTTGGAGTTGCACCTCCAGGGTTATTCCCTTTGCTTATTTTTATGGGAGTTGGTGTTCTGACAGACTTTGGTCCTTTAATAGCTAGTCCTAAAACAGCTCTTTTAGGAGCAGCAGCTCAGTTTGGTATTTTCTCTACAATTATCGGTGCAATTCTCATGTCCGAGTATTTCACCTCTATCGATTTTACGTTGGCTGAAGCTGCTGCAATCGGCATTATAGGCGGAGCTGACGGACCTACTTCGATATTTCTTGCAGGAAGACTCGCCCCTGATTTATTAGGAGCAATTGCCGTGGCTGCATATTCTTATATGGCTTTAGTTCCAATTATTCAGCCACCTATAATGCGTTTGTTTACAACGGAAGAAGAACGCAAGATTGTTATGAAACAGCTCAGACCTGTTGGACGAGTGGAAAAAATTGTTTTTCCATTAATAGTGCTTTTCTTGTGTATTTTATTTCTTCCATCTGCAACGCCTCTTATCGGTATGTTGATGTTTGGAAACTTGTTAAAAGAATCTGGAGTTGTAGAGCGTCTTTCAAATACAGCTAAAAATGAAATGCTTAATACCGTAACAATTCTGCTTGGGCTGACTGTTGGTTCAAAATTGACGGCAGAGAAGTTTCTTACAGCAGAAACTCTTGGTATTATGCTTCTTGGCATTATAGCATTTTCTATTGGTACAGCTTCTGGAGTTTTGCTTGCCAAGCTGATGAATTTAGTGTCAAAGGACAAGGTCAATCCTTTGATTGGAGCAGCAGGAGTATCTGCCGTTCCTATGGCTGCAAGGGTTGTTAATAAAGTTGGAATGGAAGCAGATAAAAGCAATATGCTTCTAATGCATGCTATGGGACCTAATGTAGCAGGTGTAATCGGTTCTGCCGTTGCGGCTGGGGTGCTTTTGGCAGTTT
>DAOWDM010000137.1 GCA_030639035.1 Alphaproteobacteria bacterium | reverse complement strand
CATTGATATGCTGTTCCGCTGACAGTACGGAAAATACTGATAGCTCCGTTTCCCCAGTCACTTTTTTTATGACCTTCTGCCGCACGTTCAAGACATGCCGCACACGCAACAGTACGAGACATATATCTATATGTACGAGGATAAACATCATATGTAGGAAATTGAGCAAAAAAGGAAGCTTGAGCAACCCAGCCTTCCCGCACAGGAGTTACTCCGTAAAGACGGCAGATTCGTTCTACTTCTGATTCCCCGAACTTAAGCTCTTCCTCGAACTCACCATAAACAAAAAGAGTCATCGCATACATATTAAGCGTTTGATAATTTTCGTCAGAATCTTCGAGCATCTGCATTGTAGCATCATATTGTGCAAGAACATTCCCAGAAAAACTAGTGATAGCCGCCATACGACGCTGCTGCATCAGCATAGCCATAGCTTTCAGTTTAGGGACAGGTTTGATGTTGTGCAAAAGAGTAACTTCAACATCTATAGACAGCAAATCTGCAACCATCTGCTCGTCCATATAATCGGCAGGAGCACGAATACCCATTACTAAACACTGCTTTTCTTTTGAACCTGATGTGATTTTAATAAGCCCTTCATCTCCAGTAAAATGGATATGATCCGCAGTAATAAGGTCTCTTAAGTCTTCCCCTTCAGCTCTTCCAGCTTTTGGAAAAGGCTTAGATAATGGACTCGCAAGGTGAGCAAAAAGATGCAAAGGACCTTCAGAAGCATCGTTTTTTTCAGTTTCATAAAGAACTTTAGGGTCGTACTCATCAAGAGCCGCTAAAAGAGCTTGAGAACCCTGATTTAAATCTCTGATACAATTTTTACGGTCTTCTATGGAAAGAATAATATAGTGCTTGTTCCTATATACCCTATCAAGATTCTTTATCCATTGCATGGAAATGCGTCCAAGCAATTTATTTTTATGCCTCGCCTCTTCATCAAGATTGATTCTTTCACGCATAGTAATTATACGTGTGGATATTCCCATATCAGCCATCGTATCAATCCACTGCTTGCGAATCTCTAACATCTGAGACCGCTGAGAAGCAGGAACGAAAACCATATCTGCCCCGCTTACTCGAAAAACACGTACTAACGTACCGTTAAGGCATTGGATAGTTTGACCGTCATCATGCAGGCGTTGAAATGGGAGGAAATCTGATACCCTTGATTCTTTTGGTTTTGGAAGAATAAATTCTCCAATCTTAGTAGTAAACAAACACGCAAAAGCACTTGCAGAAACAATGCCTGTAATCCCTACAATCATTTCTGCTGTACTTAATTCTCTTATAAAGGTAGCTGTTATTTCAAGGGGCAAGTTTAGTTCCTTTACAAGTATTCATGTTTTTCGAACCTCCAGCCATAGGTCCATAAGCAGCCATCATAGCAGAAAGATGGGGTTCTTTCATTCCATACGCTACAAGCGTAAAATGGCAGACAATAATAGGTACAGCAAATAAAATCGGATTTACCTGCCATAATCCCATAACGACAAACATCATAGGAAACTGAAGACCAAGATTCGCAAGTGCTGGCAAAAAAGGAGCCCAGAACAATCTTGGAGGCATAGCTACAGCTTTGAATATAGAATCTCTCATAACATTAAAATACAGGCAATTTATCAATTACACAATAAAAACCACCACTACAAATTCATGTAGCGGTGGTTTTTAAAGATGAGATATCTATAAAAAACTGAATTTAACTAAAAACAGCCTCTTTTTCACGATATCAAGTAAGCGTATCAGCAAAATCTGCTGTTGTAGCTGTATCGCCTGTCAAGTATCCAATTGCAGCACTAGCTACAGCAAGAATAACAAGACCAAAAGCAAGACCACCGAACCATTTCCAGTTCACACGACCGAAAATCGCACCAAGGGCAAGACCTACAAGACCGAAACCACCAAGAATAAAGATAACATCACGAACATCTTTAAAAAGTTCAATACCTTTTGCTTTTACTGTACCAAACACTGATGAATCTGCTGCGAATGAAGGTTCTACTGAAGCTATAAGAATAGCTGCTGACAAACCTATTAATGCAAATTTGTTGAGTTTCTTTGACATTAGAAAACACTCCTTTAAAAAATAAAACTAAACTAATCCAACCTGTATTTTAATCATATGAGACTTACTTCTATTTTGCTATAATTTTTTGCATACTCAATAACAGCTAAAAAACGGCGGAAAACCTAAAGAAAATGACCTTTTCTATAAACAGTAACGAAAATGTCATAACTATATAACCTGTTCTTTACGATATTATTACGCCAAAATGAAATAAAAATGCAACCATATATGAACATTACTGTAATAAATGCTAAAAAACCTTTATTTCAAAACTTCATCACATATGAATAGAGATTTAAAAGTCATTGTTTTTATTGTTTTTTATACAATAAGGTTGAATTCTAAGCCATTCAGGACATTAATGTCAATTAATGAATCGCTCTTATCAAAGAAAAAGCTATCGTTTAACAGAAATAATTTCCTGCAAGACTTCGTCAGACGTTCTAAATACTGTAGCTGAGCTTGAGTAGGCTTTTTGAGTTACAATCATTTTTGTAAATTCATCTGCAAGGTCGACATTGGACTGCTCAAGCACCTCATTAAGAAAACCTGTGTTTGGAGCTTCTTGAGAAGGGTCAATTATTTGAAGAGCTCCAGCTTCCTCTGTTCTTCTAAAAAGATTACCTGATATTGGTTCAAGTTTATTCGGTGCATTAAATCTTGCAAGAACCAATTTACCTAAAGGCAAAACAACACCATTGCTGTAATGACCATGTATAATGCCGTCTTTGTCAAATACCGTTCTATTTAAAAGACCAGAACCTCGTCCGTCTTGATCAATATCAAAAACTGTTTTTTCGCCTGCATATTGAACTAAATCTTCAATATGAATGGTTACAGAACTTGTCGTTCCATCGTCCCATGCAATTTCTACTACAGGAGTTGGAGGGGCAATAATTTTTCCAACGGAACTAAAATTTATAGGCGTTGCCACGACTGGAGATGTAATTGTTCCGTCCTGTATGTCAAAAGACATATCCCAAAAATTGGAAGAATCCTTATCTAAATTCATTGTTAACGTCTTGCCTTCATAAGAATTGTCAACAACGGCAAGCCCAAACTGCTGATGATCATCTTCATTTGATGGAACGTTAGCTTTCAATGTAATATCTGCTGTAGCGATTCCTTCGATTCTACCTCCTACGCTGGTTCTTATTGTACCTATCTGAGTAGAAAAAACTCCGTCCTCATCAGCGGAGTAGCCCATTACAGCATGACCTTCTTTGGTTGTTAGATAGCTGGTTGTATTGCCGTCTGCCTGCTCTAAAGCCTTTTCTGTAAAATCACCTGCTCTTGTATAATGTTCTATTCCTGTTCCGTCGATTTCTGTATTAACAATAAAAAAGCCTCGTCCATTAATGGCAATATCCAGTCTATTTCCTGTGGTTTGAAGAGGTCCTTGAGTATCAATACATCTGCTATCAACAGACTTTACAGAGAACTCGTTCATTTTCAGGCTTTCTCCTGACAACAACGTAGCAAAGCTAGTTTCTGAACGCTTGTACCCTATAGTATTGATGTTAGCAATATTGCCACTAATCTGTGACAAAGAATGAGCCTGAGCCGACATTCCTGTAGCACCAGTAAGAAAGTTTGCTAAAGCCATTTTCTTCTCCATCTAAAAACAAATATGCTTTTTTAACTTATGCAAACATAATGCCAAACAAGATTTCTTTATTTTTCAATGAGTTAATACATATAAGAACATCTTTAAATAGGCAATTTTTGCCTTGCTGAAGGCTGTTTGATGTGATTTTTTTACCTGACAAGCTCAATAACATTGCTTGAAAAGAAACCTTCATATATATAAGGGTATCAAATTTATTTTTTAGGGATAAAGAATGAACTCAACAATTCTTGTGCTGAACGGTCCGAATTTAAATATGCTGGGAACACGCCAGCCTGAAATATACGGTTCGGAAACGCTTGACGATATAAAGAATTCATGTGTTAAGCATGGAAAAAACTTAGATATTGATATTGATTTCTACCAATCTAATCATGAAGGTGAGCTTGTTGATTGGATTCAAAAAGCTCGTGAAAGCTATTCAGGCATAATAATAAATGCAGCAGCTTTTACACACACATCTATTGCTATTTTAGATGCTCTTATTTTAAGTGAACTGCCTATTATAGAAGTTCATTTATCAAATATTCACAAACGTGAATCATTCCGTTATAGTTCCTATGTATCAAAAGTAGCACAAGGTGTTATTTGCGGTTTTGGTAGTCATGGGTACATTCTTGCAGTCGAGGCTATTGCTCGTCTGATTAACGAACAGAAAGAGAAAATATAAATGACAAATACTACTGTCGACATTAAAGCAGTTGAAAAACTTGCTGAAATACTTGATAAAACTAATCTCACAGAAATAGAATATGACATGGAAAATGTCAGCATTAGACTGACACGCACTTCAACTGTTGTAACAGCTCCTGCGGTTGCTGTTGCTGCTGCTCCTGTTCTTCCTGTCTCTACAAAAGAAGAGTCTAGCACTCCAGATGTTATTGATGATTATTCCAGCCATCAGGGAGTCGTTAAATCTCCTATGGTTGGTGTGATTTATATGGCTTCTGAGCCTAGTGCTCCTAAATATATCAAAGAAGGGGACATAGTAACTGCTGGTCAAACACTTCTTCTTATTGAAGCAATGAAAACATTTAATCCTGTGCTTGCTCCAAGAGGAGGAAAAGTTACTAAAATTTTTGTTGAAGACGGCATGCCTGTCGAGTTTGACGAGCCTCTTTTGATTCTTGAATAATATTTGGAAAGTTTGCCATGTTTGAAAAGGTACTAATCGCTAATCGTGGCGAAATAGCAATGCGTATTCTACGTGCATGTCACGAGATGGGAATTA
Source organism: Alphaproteobacteria bacterium (assembly GCA_030639035.1). Classification (GTDB taxonomy): domain Bacteria; phylum Pseudomonadota; class Alphaproteobacteria; order DAOWDM01; family DAOWDM01; genus DAOWDM01. Next base: position 2,161 of record DAOWDM010000137.1, on the reverse strand, counting down.
AAACTGTAGCGGTTCATTCAACAGCAGATGCTGATGCAATGCACGTAAGACTTGCTGATGAATCTGTATGCATAGGTTCTCCTGCAGCTAAAGATTCTTACCTCAACAAAGCTGCAATTATATCGGCTGCAACAATAACCAATACCGATGCTATCCACCCTGGGTACGGCTTTCTTTCAGAGAACGCTGAATTTGCAGAAATGGTAGAAGATCACGGTTTTGCTTTTATTGGACCAACTGCCGACCATATTCGAGTAATGGGTGATAAAGTAGCAGCAAGAGAAGCTGCTGTCAGCTCGGGAATCCCTATTGTTCCTGGTTCTGATGGCGAAATAAAAACAGCAGAAGAAGCGATAAAAATAGCTGAAGAAATAGGCTTTCCCGTAATTGTTAAAGCTGCTTCTGGAGGTGGTGGAAAGGGCATGAAAGTAGCCCTTGATAAAAGCAAAATACGTGAAGCTTTTAATCTTGCCAAAACCGAAGCAACAGCCGCTTTTGGGGACGGAACTGTATATATCGAAAAATATCTAACGACTCCTCGTCATATTGAAATTCAAATTCTTGCAGATAATTATGGAAATGTAATTCATCTTGGTGAAAGAGACTGCTCTCTGCAAAGAAACAATCAGAAACTTCTTGAAGAAGCCCCTTCTCCTTCTTTGAATGAAGAGCAACGCAGAAATATCGGCGAGATTGCTAGTAATGCTATTAAAAAAATAGGGTATCGTGGAGTTGGAACTATTGAGTTTCTATACGAAAACGGTGAATTTTATTTTATTGAAATGAATACTAGGCTTCAAGTAGAACACCCTGTAACAGAAATGATTACTGGTATTGATTTAGTGCGGGAACAAATACGTGTAGCCAGCGGTGCGACTCTTAATATGAAGCAGGAAGATATTGTTTTTTCAGGTCATTCCATTGAATGTCGTATAAATGCTGAACATTCGGATACTTTTATTCCTTCTCCTGGATTTATTAACGGCTATCATGCCCCAGGTGGAATGGGAGTGCGTGTAGATTCTGGTATATATTCAGGCTATCGAGTTCCTCCACACTATGACAGCATGATTGCAAAGCTGATTGTTTATGGAAAGACCAGAAATGCCTGTCTTATGCGACTTAAACGAGCTTTAAATGAGTTTGTAATTGAAGGAGTCGACACATCGCTTCCTCTTCATAGAAGACTGGTTGTTAATGATGATTTCATTAACGGAGAATACAACATTCACTGGCTTGAGAAATTCATTGAAAATAAAAACTCTTAACCAAAAATGCTTGAAGAAATAACTCCTCAACTGTTATTGCGAGCTTATGCCACAGGAATTTTTCCTATGGCTGACAGCCGAGAAAATGACGATATTTTTTGGGTTGAGCCAAAAAGTCGAGGAGTTATTCCTCTTGATGAGTTCTATATTTCACGCTCGTTAAGAAGAACTTTAAGAAAAGCACCTTTTGAAATACGCTGTGATACATCTTTTCTTGATGTAATGCTTGGCTGTGCAGAATCATCTCATGGACGCACTGAAACTTGGATAAATGATAGAATCCTTGGGCTTTATACTGATTTATTTAATCTTGGAAACGCTCACTGTGTAGAATGCTGGCGAGAAAATAAGCTTGTCGGCGGATTGTATGGAGTATCTCTTGGAGCAGCTTTTTTTGGTGAAAGCATGTTCTCACGAGAAACAAATGCGTCAAAAATAGCTTTGTGTCATCTTGTAGCCAGATTAAAAACTTTTGGATATGCACTGCTGGATACGCAATTCATAACTGGTCATTTATCAACTTTCGGTGCTGTTGAAATAACTCAAGATGAATACCTCCTTAAACTTGCCACAGCAGTAAGAACTCCTGCTGTTTTCAATCCTGATAAAAAGGTTTCTCTTGATATTTTGTTTTAGCCTCTTTTAAATTTACCTGTACTAAAAAAACTCTAGTTTGCAGGATTATTTTTAATTTTTCCGTTTTCCAAGTAATAAGTTCTATCGGCAACCTTTGTAATTGCAGGCTGATGTGATATTGCAAAAACTGTTACATCAGGAGCAAGAGAACATATTGTATCACAAATTGCAGCTTCTGTTTCAGGGTCAAGAGCAGTTGTAGCCTCGTCTAAAACAAGCAGTTTCGGTTTTCTCACCAATGCTCTTGCAATGGCAAT
>DAOWDM010000083.1 GCA_030639035.1 Alphaproteobacteria bacterium | reverse complement strand
TTTTTTTTGCTCTGAAAACAAAGAGGCAGGCTCAATAATTTCGTTTGATTCAGGTTCTGCTATTTCTATTAATGGAAGAAGCTTTTCTACAAGCAAAAGACGTGGACGCCGCAGCTTTTTACCACTGCGCCGACCATAAAAACGCGTATCTTTTTTTGTTTCCAAAACACTCATGAAATCTCAGATATTTTAAAATGCTGACTTAAGCTCATCAATAATGTCCAATTTTTCCCATGAGAAACAACCGTCTTTGCGAGGATTGCGACCAAAATGTCCATAAGATGAAGTTGGAGTATAAATTGGCTTGTTAAGACCAAGATGCTCACGAATACCACGAGGACTTAAGTCCATAACTTCCTGAATTATCTTTGAAAGCTTAACTTCATCAACTTTACACGTGCCGAAAGTATCAACATATACAGATAAAGGTTTTGATACACCAATAGCGTATGAAAGCTGAATTAAACATTCATCGGCAATACCTGCTGCTACAACATTCTTTGCAAGATAACGTGAAGCATACGCCGCTGAACGATCAACCTTAGAAGGGTCTTTTCCAGAAAAAGCTCCTCCGCCATGAGGTGCAGAACCACCATAAGTATCAACAATAATCTTACGTCCTGTAAGCCCACAGTCTCCGTCAGGTCCGCCAATTACGAATCTGCCAGTTGGATTTACATAGAAATGCTCTTCATCACACATCCAGTCTTTCGGCATAACTTCGTTGACAAAACCACGAACTATTTCACGAACTTCTGCTTGTTCAATTCCATTTGAGTGCTGAGTAGAAACCACAATAGAAGTAGCTCCAACAGGCTTACCCTTAACATATTTTAGAGTAATCTGACTTTTAGCATCAGGTCCAAGATCAAGAATTTTATTCGCATGACGTGCTTCTGCCATAGCTTGAAGAATTTTATGAGAATAAAATATAGGGGCAGGCATGTAAGCTTCTGTTTCATTAACTGCGTAACCAAACATTATTCCCTGATCACCAGCACCTTCGTCCTTGTCCTTGCCAGAATCAACTCCTTGAGCAATATCGCCAGACTGCTGATGAATATAATTCTCAATAACAACATTATTCCAATGGAATCCTATTTGTTCATAGCCAATATCCTTTATGGCTTTACGAGCTGCAGCTTCAACCATTTCAGGCGTTACACTTTCAGGAGCACGTTTTTCTCCTGCAAGTACTATGCGATTAGTGGTTGCAAGTGTTTCTACGGCTACACGAGACATAGGGTCAGCAGCAAGGAATGTATCAACTATTGCATCTGAGATTCGGTCACATACCTTATCAGGGTGTCCTTCAGAAACAGATTCACTAGTAAAAAGATAATCTTGTTTAGGCAACGGCTTTTCCTTTCGGCACTTATTTTTCATAATTTGGCTATGAAAAATCAGATATAAATAAAAAATCAGGTGGCATAATACCACCTGATTCTAAAAGATATATTAAAATAATCTTTAAATTCTATCTAAAAGCAAAAAATACTTATTTATACTTCAGAACTACCTGCAGTTCCTGACATTGCCTTAACAAGTTCAAAAATACGCTTTGCTACTTTTGAATCTGGAATACGATAATATGCACGAACTAGCTCAAGAGTTTCTTTTCTAGTCATAGGGTCTTGATCATATTCAGTAATTTCTTCTTCAAGCCCTGCCATCATGCGAGGACTTTGATTCGCGATTGAATCGTCTATATCGTCAAAAAAGAAAGAAACTTGAACACCAAGAACTCGGCTCAAATCCCACAAACGGCTTGCACCAACACGGTTAAGACCACGTTCATATTTCTGAACTTGCTGAAAAGTTAAACCTATTGCATTGCCAAGCTTTTCCTGACTTAAACCAAGCAGTGTTCTGCGTAAACGAATTCTGCTTCCAACATGAGAGTCAACTGGGTTTGGGCTACCTGAAGCTGTTCTACCTCTTGGAGAAACGTAGGCAGGTTCTGTTATTTGAATATCCATCTGTAAATTCCTATTTTGCTATTTCTTCTAAACCTGCCATTCTTGTTACATACCCCAGTATGCGTGTCAACTAATTTTTACATCTTTTGGTATATACAACTCATTTCACACACTTCTTTTACTGTGTAAATAACAGATTATCACGCTTTTTAATATACTAAAGTTTTTGTCACACACGCCTAACATGCATGTCTCTAATAATTACAAAACATTACAAAGAAACATATTCCGCATTATATTTACTTCTGATTCGATTGGAAAAACCACCTAAAAAAAGCAAAAATATTAATGTTAAAGGAATGCCATTGCCGAATCGTCCATAAAAAGTAATTTTTTCTAAAGCTTTGGGTAGCTTGCTATCAATAACGCCTTTTTTTCCTAAAGGCAAGCTACTTACAACTCGCCCATAAGCATCAATAACGCCACTTATTCCAGTATTTGCCACTCGCACCAAAGGAATCCCTTCTTCTATGGCACGAAACCGTGATGCAACAAAATGTTGATATGGTCCTGCACTATCTCCATACCAGCCATCATTTGTTACATTTAGCAACCATGACGGACGCTTTTCTTTTCCAATTACTTCCGTTGGAAAAATCACCTCATAACAAACAAGCGGACTGAATGGAGGAAGTCCCTTTATTTCAAGAGTTTTCAGCCCATCTCCAGAAGAAAAATCAAGCTTTCCGCTTGTTATTTTATCTAAAGGCAAATACTTGCCAAACGGAACATATTCACCAAAAGGCACTAGATGTGCTTTATCATAATATGCAAGCGTATTACCTGCCTCATCTATGGCAATAATACTATTCCAAATACGTTTGGCTTTTTTCCCATGCATATCGAATCTAGGCGTTCCAGTTATCAAAGCACCATTTAAAGGTACAGCTTTTGCTGTAGCTGTCTTCGCATAAAAATCAATATTTAAAGGAAAAGATGAAGCAGTTTCAGACCATATTACATGTGTAATTTCCTCAAAACCTTTGGAACGGCTTAAAGCTATATGCTCCAGTAGATTATACCCTCGACGGCTAGAATCCCATTTATCTTTTTGCAGAATGTTAGCTTGAACAAGTCGCAACTTTACATTAGACACAAAATCATCAGAAGCATAAGAAAGTCGCAACATACCGCCAACGGCTATTAAAATAATAAAAAGAGAAGATATTCCAACCGCAAAATATTTTCTGTTACAAGCTTTATCTCCAAAAATCGAAAACATGGCAAAAAACAAAATTGTTGCAAGGCTTAAACCATATATTCCAGCAAGAGAACACACTTGCATTATGGATTCAGAGTTAGCCCAGACAGTACCTGTCAAATTCCAAGGCAATCCAGTAAAAACCCACGACCTCAACCATTCAAAAAGAGTCCAAGCCGCAGCAAAAATAACAGCTCGTCTTATTCCTGTTTTTGCAAAAAAAGCAACAAGAGTCGTCAACCCAATATACACCCCAAGAACAGCACCGAATCCAAGGATACAAAAAGGAATCAACCAACCAAAACGCACTATGTCTACAGTAAGGGCATTGGCTGTCCACGACATTCCAAGAGCAAAATGTCCGAAACCAAACCACCAGCCTGTAGAAAAAGCAGAACGTCTAGTTTTTACTCCATCAACAAGCCATATCAAAACAGGGATTGAAAACAATGCTGGGATAAAATGATAAGGAGGCAGAGCTGCTACAGATATTATACCGCAAAAAAATGCTACTATACGATGATGCCACAAATCAAGCCCACGCACTTTTTCTGCAAAGGACTCTATTCTTTTCATTTTTTCTCTGTATCCAGAATTTTTTTATTATTTTCTGTATCTGAGACAGGTTTTTCTATTGTCTGTTTTTTCTCTGCAACAGGTTTTTTATCTTTTAGAACCAAAGGGCGTTCGTGAAAATTAGATACCATTAGCCTTTTTATTTGTCGTGCATCTGCTTCCATAATCCAAAAACGAACTCCAGAAGAATGTTTGACGATTTCTCCTCTTACTGGCATTCGCCCAGCAATATGGAATACAAGACCGCCAATAGTGTCTATATCTTCTTCTTTTTCATTTTCTGTAAGTATCCGTCCCGCAAGTTTTTCAAAATCTTCTATTTGAGCCCTTGCATCTACCTCTAAAGTGCCGTTGGAATGCCAAAGAAGGTCAGGAGGAACTTCATTATCATGCTCGTCTTCAATTTCACCTACTATCTGTTCAACCAGAATTTCAATAGTTATAAGCCCATCTATTCCGCCATATTCATCAACTACCATTACCATATGCGTTTTCTTAGACTGCATATCACGTAACAAATCTAGAATTCTCATAGCAGGGGAAATAAAGATAACTTCAGGATTCATAATGTCGGCAATTGTTTTGTCTTTTTGACCTTTTGAGACTCCGACGACATCTTTTACATGAGCAATACCAACAATATCATCAAGTGTTTTTTTGAAAACAGGCATTCTGGAATGGCTTTTTTCAGTCATTTTTTCAATCAGCTTATCGATTGTAGCATCAACCTCGATAGCATCAATATCAGCACGCTGAGTCATTACATCAACTGCTCTCAAGTCTTTTAACTTCAGAATATTTCCAAGCAACAAACGTTCATGAGCACTTAAATGAACTTCTTCTTCTTTTTCTTCTATCAGTTCCTCAATAGTTTCACGCACAGTCTCCTTATTAAAAAAAAGCCGTGCAAACCACTTTTTTTTAAGTGGTCTCACATGATTTTCTTCGTTTTCTTCATACTGTTTTTGTTGATTGTTATTGCTCATGATGGTTCGGTTCTTTCCAAAAAAGAAGAGGAAATATTCAGCTCTGCAAGAACTCTTATTTCAAGTTTTTCCATAATTTCAGCTTCAGCATCTTTTTCATGGTCATAGCCTAACAGGTGAAGAACTCCATGTGCAACCAGATGAGATAAATGAGCTTCTAAAGTTTTATTTTCGTCTTTTGCTTCGGCAGATGTTGTTTCAAATGAAATTACAACGTCTCCAAGCAGGATATCACCTACCTGCATATTTATTTCTATTTCTTCTTGAGGAATGTACTCAATAGTTGCAAAAGAAAGAACATTTGTAGGCTTGTCCTGCCCACGATAATCACGGTTAAGCTCGCATATAAAATCATCTCCAGTGAGCAAAACACTGATTTCTATTTGTTTATCAGAATCTATGCTATCTGTTTTCCCTACATTAAAAGCTGTTGTTGCGGCTTTTATGCAGATATCTTCTACGTCTGGAACGTCTCCCCATTCTTTAGTTTGAATTGAAACGTCTACTTCACAATTATTCATATTTTCCCCATCTGTTTTCTTTTATCATAAGCCCTGATAATTTTTGAGACAAATGCTTTTCTCATTCTTAATGTTTATTTCCACATCTATTGACAAAAAGTCCTAGCTTGTACATAATTGCATATAAACATCAAAACTTAGGTAAAGCCATGAAACAACAAGCAAGCTTGATTGAAACATATGACAAAGAACCTTCTTCAAAGCAAGAGCAGGAAATCATAAAGCCTGTCGTTCCAATTAAAATCACAGGATCTAAAGAAGATAAAAACAACTTGGCAAAGCTAGTCAACAGACTTGCAAAATCTGAGCATGGTAAAAAAGTTTTAGAAAAAGCTTGTGAGGCAGGAATTGGATTAGCCGCTGTTAAACTTAATGGATTTTCTGGCTTCTACCAGCATAAAGGATTTTATGGAAAGAAGAAAAGCATGGTCATTGTAAATCCAAGTTATGATGAAAAACACCAGTTGACTGTATTGGCTCATGAATTGAGGCATTCTGAGCAGTGCAATAGCAGGGATTTATCTTTTCTTCATGATATTAAAATTGACGTAAAATCTCAAGTAATTGGCAGACGTGCTATGGAGGCTGATGCTATGGCTTACCATCACCTTTGTGTATGGGAGCTTGATAAGGCAGGAGAAAAAGGGTTATGGGAATATGCAAAAAAGGATTATCCAGAAATTGCAAAAGGTACTGAACAAGCCGTTAAAACTAATGGAACAATTAATAGCACAGAAGCAATGAAATACGCATTCAAAGGTTGGTATAAAAACACATTTCTAAGAAATTTTTACGAAAAAGATATAATAAACCACTACGAACAACGTGTAAAAAATGATAAGAAGTTGTACGGTAATTCCGATTGTTTTGCAGATACTTGCTCTTGTAATGAAGTAATATCACGTGGATGTGAAATCGACGGTAAAGCCTACATAAATCCTGAATCCAAACTTTTAGAAAAAAGACAATATTTAGGTGTTAAAAAAAGTACGTTTGATGCTTTTGATAAATTTTTCAAAGACAGAGAAAAAGAAACAGGAATTCCTGCTGATAAATCATTAAAAGAAATCCCTTTGACATATCCAAAGAAAAAAGAAATCCCTATAGCTCTTCTTAAAGCTAAACTTAAAAGAAGATAAAGCCATGAAAAGCTTAATAAAAACATATGACAAAGAACCTTCTTCAAAGCAAAAGCAGGAAGTCATAGAGCCTGTTGTTCCAATTAAAATCACAGGTTCTAAAGAAGTTAAAAACAACCTAGCAAAGCTAGTTAATAGGCTTGCAAAATCCAAACATGGAAAGAAAGTTTTAGATGAGGCTTGTAAGGCAGGAGTTGAGCTAACAGGTCTTAATATTACAAACTGCGGTGGTTATCATAGCAGTAGTAAAAACTTGGTAGTAATAAATTTAAATAGTAGTGAAAATTATCAGTTAGCTACATTATCTCATGAGTTTAGACATGTAGAACAATGCAATGAGAAAAAAGATCGAGCTTTTCTTAATGACATTTTATTATGCGATGTAAAAACTCAGATTATGGGTCAAAGA
>DAOWDM010000069.1 GCA_030639035.1 Alphaproteobacteria bacterium | reverse complement strand
GCTAACGAAGCAGATGCTAAAGCTTATGAGCATGTTTGTATGTGGGAATTAGATAAGGCTGGAGAAAAAGGCTTATGGGATTCTTTAAAACAGCAAGAACCTTACATTGCCAAAGGTGTTGAAAAGGCTGCTAAAGCAGACGGGTCTCTTGATACTGCAAAAGCAATGAAATACGGTTTTAAAGGTTGGTATAAAAGTCCTCTTCTAAGAAAATATTATGAAAAAAACATGGTTAATAACTATGAACAGAAAATTAAACCTAATAAGTTTGCATACTCTCATCCAGCAGGCTTTGGAATGTCTTGTTCTGCTGGAGGGCTAATATTAAGAGCTTGTGAAATCGACGGCAAAAACTATATTCCTCTTGAATCAAATCTTTTAGCAAGAGACCATTATTTAAGCGTTGAAAAAAGTACGTTTGATTATTTTGATAAATTTTTCAAAGACAGAGAAAAAGAAACAGGAATTCCTGCTGATAAATCATTAAAAGAAATCCCTTTGACATATCCAAAGAAAAAAGAAATTCCTGTGGCACTTCTTAAAGCTAAACTTGAAAGAAGATAAAGCCATGAAAAGCTTAATAAAAGCATATGACAAAAAACCTTCTGCAAAACAAAAGCAGGAAGTCATAGAACCTGTTGTTCCAATTAAAATCACAGGTTCTAAAGAAGTTAAAAATGGCTTGGCAAAGTTAGTCAATAAACTTGCAAAATCCGAACATGGGAAAAAAGTTTTAGATAAGGCTTGTGAAGCTGGTGTTGAATTAACAGGTCTTAATCTTACAGACTGTGGCGGATACTATGACCATAGTCAAAAGTCGGCAATAATAAATTTAAATAATAGTGAAAATTACCAGTTAGCTACATTAGCTCATGAGCTAAGACACGCAGAACAATGCAAGTCAAAAGAAGAGCTGTCTTTTATTAGCACTACTAGATGTGATATAAAAACTCAACTAATGGGTCAAAGAGCTATTGAAGCAGATGCTTACACTTATCATAGTCTTTGTATGTGGGAATTAGATAAAGCTGGAGAAAAAGGCTTATTTGATGATATAAAACGAGATATTCCTGATATTGCAAAAGGTATTGAAAAAGCCGTTAGGACAGATGGAACTCTTGATGTTGCAAAAGCAATGAAAAACGGTTTTAAAGGCTGGTATAAAAATATACCTTTAAAAAATGCTTATGAAGAGGGAATGGTTGACGCTCATGAGCAGTTTAAGTTTGTTAAGGTTGTATATACTAATCCAAAAGGCTTTGCTATCTCTTATTCTTCTGAAAAAATAGCATCTAGTGCTTGTAAAATCGATGGTAAAAACTATATTGACCCTGCTTCAAAACTTTTAGAAAAAAGACATTATTTAGGCGTTAAAAAAAGCTTTTTAGATTCTTTTGATAAGTTCTTTAATGATAGAAAAAAAGATACAGGACTTCCTGTCGACGAATCATTAAAAGAAATCCCTCTTACATATCCAAAGAAAAAAAAGATTCCTGCAACTCTTCTTAAAGCTAAACTTGAAAGAGGATAGCGTCCTAATAGATAGCAGGAGACTGTTAAATTTTTCTTCTAATAATACTTTGAACTACATAACAAAAAATCGTTATTTTTCTATCTCATCTCGCATGTTGTTTACAAAAGATACAAGTCCTGTTTGTCTTTCTCTTTTTAACCGTTCTGCTATAAGAATTGACTGAATTTGGTGGACGCTTTTTTCAATATCATGGTTAACTATAATATAGTCATATTCTGGCCAGTGGCTCATTTCATCGGCTGCTTTTGACATGCGGTTGCGGATAATTTCTTCTGAATCTTGAGCTCTTGTAACAAGCCTTTTTCCAAGCTCTTCCATTGAAGGAGGCAAAATAAAGATTCTGCATAAATCTTGACTGGCTTTTTGTGCAAGCTGCTGCGTTCCCTGCCAGTCTATGTCAAAAAGCACGTCTTTCCCCGAGCTTAAAGCTTTTTCTACAGCTTTCTTAGGCGTTCCATAAAAATTTCCAAAAACGGCAGCATGTTCAAGTAGCTCACCATTTTTTTTCATGCTATTAAATTCATCAGTACTAACAAAATAATAATGAACACCGTTTTCCTCACCTGTTCTTGGTTCTCTTGTTGTAGCTGAAATCGACAGCGACAAAAGAGGCTCAAGTTTCATAAGTTCTTTGGAAATCACGGTTTTTCCTGCTCCTGATGGAGAAGAAAGAACTATCATTAACCCTCGACGAGGAAAATCTGTTAAAGCCATTTTCTTAACCCTTTTTAACGAATATTCTGTATTATAGCCTGTGCCATATAAATTGATTATATTTCTCTGCTTCCAACTCACTGTCATGCTGAACTTGTTTCAGTATCCACTTCTTTTTTACTATAAAAAAGGAGATCCTGAACTAAATTCAGGATGACGATGAGGTATAATTTTTGAATCATTTTATTTTGCATCAGCTATATTAGCTTATAAACAAAGATAACGGAAAAATCTATTATGAAGAATCCTCGTTCGATTTTAATTACAGGTGCATCAAGTGGAATAGGCAAAGCTCTTGCTGAAACTTACGCAACAGAAGGCGTATATCTTTTTCTTAGCGGTAGAAACACAGAAAGGCTAGAAGAAACTTCTGCAATCTGCCGAAAAAAAGGAGCTGGAGTCTCTGCCGAACTGATTGACGTTACAGACAAAGAAGCAATGGCTGTATGGATAAAAGATTCAGATAAAGCACGTTCTCTTGATTTAGTAATAGCAAACGCTGGAATCTCAGGCGGAACAGGTGGAGCAGGCGAATCGACAGAGCAAACAAGAACTATATTTGATGTAAATGTAAATGGAGTGATAAACACGGTTCTACCTGCTATTGACCAAATGAAAGCAAGAGGAAAAGGGCAAATAGCTATTATGAGCTCCCTTGCGGCTTATAGAGGCTTGCCAAGTGCTCCTGCATATTCTGCAAGCAAAGCAGCCGTAAAATCATGGGGGGAAGCCTTGCGTGGATTGCTTGCTAAAGATGGCATCAAAGTAAATGTAATCTGCCCAGGTTTTGTAAAATCCAGAATCACAGATGCAAATGACTTTCATATGCCGTTCTTTATGGAGACAGATAAAGCCGCAAAAATAATCAAAAAAGGATTGAGATGGAATATTGGAAGAATAACTTTCCCATTGCCAATGGCTTTGATTGGCTGGCTTATAGGAGCGATTCCATCCTTTATTATAGAACCTTTAATAAACCGCCTACCTAAAAAATAGACAAAAGCTGTTTTATAGAATATGATGCAGAATAAATAATTTTTATGAAAGCAGGATTATGATTGAATTTATTGGTACTTTTAGGCAAAAGAAAAGACTGGCAAAGATTGTAGACAGGATTGAAAAAAGCCCTCATGGAAAAGAGCTGTTGGAAAAAGCAGGTAAAGCAGGCTTTACAATTGAAATGATGGGAGGCATACAAGCTTATGGTGGAATGAATCCTTCTAAGAAAATCATAATACTTAATGAAGATGTAAAAGATGAACAGCTTATGGGGACTCTCGCCCATGAATGCCGTCATGTAGGTCAATGTTCGAATGGAATGAATTCTGATGTAAGACGAGATTCCATTAAAACTTTCCTTATGAACGAGAGTGCATTGGAGGCAGATGCCAATGCTAACGCTGCTCTTGTTACATGGCAGTTGAAAGAAGCAGGAGATAATGCTCCATGGGAAAAATTCCAGCTTATTTACTGTGATGTAGCAAATTCATTTGAAGAATCAGCTAAAAATGGCGGAGCAGAAAATGGCGAAGCAATGTCAAAGGCTTTTAAGGGCTGGTATAAAACCACCAGTACAAGAGAGCTGTATGAAGAAGTCTATGTTGACAAACTGAACCGAGTATCTCAAGAAATACAAAACAACCCAAAAACATTGTCAAATGTAAAAACATCAGAAGAAATAGTAAAACAAGTATGCCGATTCGGAAAAGACGGCTGTTACTTTAAAGACGACCCGAAAATTCTTGAAAAATCTCCTTATTTAGATGTTTCAGATAAAACTTGGAAGTTTTTAAAAGAAGTTACATCAATTAGAGAAGGGAGTGAAAAAGCTAAAGAATATATGAAGAAAATTCCTAATCGTGATGAACCTTCTACCGATAAAATGGCTTTAAACAGATTTTCTGCTATGAAAGCTCACAAAAGTCGCTAAAACCATTGACATATGGAATGTTATAGGTATTATTCGCTTTCTTGTAGAAAAGCATAATGCTTTTTTTGTGTATATGTTTGTCCTTACGGTGTATTAAAATGTTCGCAGTTATAAAAACAGGTGGTAAGCAGTATAAAGTCGCCAAAGATGATATTTTTTCAGTTGAAAAAATTGACGGTGAAGTCGGTTCTGATGTTGTATTCGATGAAGTTTTGATGGTTGATGATAAAATCGGTGCTCCAAGACTCAAAGGTGCAAAGGTTACAGCAGAAGTTATTAACCAGACTCGAGATGATAAGATTATTATCTTTAAGAAAAATCGACGTAAAGGCTATCGTCGCAAGCAAGGGCATCGGCAATATATTACAGTAGTAAAAATAAAAGATATTGTCGCAGCTTGATTTTTTAAATTTTTATGGAGGTTCTTAGCTATGGCTCATAAAAAAGCTGGTGGTAGTTCCAGAAACGGTCGTGATTCTGCTGGTCGCAGACTCGGAATAAAAAAATACGGCGGAGAAGCTGTTATTTCAGGCAACATTATTGTACGCCAGCGTGGGACTAAAGTTCACCCAGGTAGCAATGTTGGACTAGGCAGAGATCATACGATATTTGCGACAGCAGACGGTAGGGTTGAGTTTAAGAAAAAAGCAAACAACCGTACTTTTGTTTCAGTAGTCTAAATTTAATTTAAAGAATAATAGACTCGAATTAAATATTCGTGAGTTTAAAAGATTCGGGGAGTGGCTTAAATCCATTCCCCTTTTTTAATTGGCACTTTGATAAATGAAATTTCTTGATCAGGCTAAAATATACTTAAAATCAGGAGACGGTGGAAACGGCTGTGTTTCTTTTCGGCGTGAAAAATTCGAAGAATACGGCGGTCCTAACGGTGGAGACGGCGGCAAAGGCGGAGATGTCATTGTTGAAGCTGTTTCAAACGTAAACACTCTTATTGATTTCAGATACCGACAGCATTTCAAAGCTGAACGCGGTCAAGGCGGTTCTAGTAAAGACATGACTGGCAGATCAGGCGTTCCTTTGGTTTTCAAAGTTCCTGTAGGAACTCAAATACTGGACGATGATAAAGAAACAGTCATCGCTGACATGATTGAAGAAGGTCAACGCTTCACAATTTTAAAAGGCGGAACTGGCGGACGAGGAAACACTCACTTTAAAACTTCAACAAACCGAGCTCCAAGACAAATGGAACCTGGCTGGGAAGGTGAAGAACTATGGGTATGGCTCAGATTAAAACTAATAGCTGATATAGGGCTTCTTGGCTTTCCAAATGCAGGAAAATCAACGCTTCTTTCAGTTTTTACCAATGCAAGACCTAAAATTGCCGATTATCCTTTTACGACTCTACACCCTAATTTAGGAGTAGCTTATATTGGGGAAGAAGAAATTGTTATTGCCGATATACCTGGGATTATAGAAGGAGCTCATGAAGGAAGCGGTTTAGGAGACAGATTCTTAGGGCATATAGAAAGATGTTGCATGCTTCTTCATATGGTTGATGCAACAGAAGATAATATTGCTGAAAGATACCACCAGATTCGCAATGAAGTTGGAAAATTCAGTACAGTTCTAGCAGAAAAAAAAGAAATAGTTGCCTTAAACAAATGCGATGCTTTAACACCTGATATTATTCAAGAAAAAAAAGAAGAACTTTCCAAAGCATCAGGAAAAGAAGTTTTTGTTATTTCAGGAGTTTCCCGTCTGGGGTTAGATGAAATGCTTCAAGTATTCATGCAGCATATTCTTATAGCAAGAAACAAAACAAATGGAATCAAGACAAAAGCATGGACTCCATAGGAGTATGAAGGTAGGGCTTCTTGGAGGTTCTTTTAACCCTGCTCATGAAGGACATCGGCACATAAGCCTTGAAGCTATAAAACTGTTAGAGCTTGATGAAGTATGGTGGATAGTTTCACCACAGAATCCTCTAAAATCTTCCGATGATATGGGGGGGTTTGATGAAAGAGTTTCCAAAGCAGCAGAAATAGCGAATCACTTAAAAATAAAAGTTACAGATATTGAAAAAAAGATAAAGACACGCTATACAGCAGATACATTGCAAAAACTTAAAAAGCTTTATCCAGAAACAAAATTCGTATGGTTAATGGGAGCAGATAATCTTTTGCAAATACCAAACTGGAAAAACTGGGAAAATATCTTTAATACAGTATCCATTGCAGTTTTTGACAGAAGTCCTTATTGTTATAAGGCATTAAACGGCAAAGCAGCTCGACGTTTTGCTCATGCTCGTATTAAAGAAAGCCGAGCTAAAGAGCTGTTAAACAAAAAACCGCCAGTGTGGTCATTTATCCACATCAAGCGACATAGTGCTTCATCTACAGAAATACGTGCGAAAAGGAGAGAGTTATAAATAATCTTGCAGAAGACAGAGCAAGTAAAAAGGGCAAAGGAAACTTAAACCCTGAAGAGCTTGTTGAGCTGATAGAAAACAGCCTTGAAGATGATAAGTCTGAAGAAATTTCAGTTATTGACTTAAAAGGAAAAACCAATATTGCTGATTATATGATAGTTGCCTCAGGCACTTCAAATCGGCATGTGTCATCTATAGCTGATAACCTTATCACTAAATTAAAACATAGTGGCTGTCAGCCTTTGGTGGAAGGTCAAGAGCAGAACGACTGGGTATTGGTAGATGCTTTTGATGTTATCATTCATATTTTCCGCCCAGAAGTAAGGCAGTTCTATGATTTAGAAAAAATGTGGAGTGGAGACATGAAGCATCTAGGTCTTTCAATAAATCAAGACACCAAAGAATAGAAATGAAAATTGTTCTGGCAGCTGTCGGGAAAGCAAAAAAAAGCCCTGAGCTTGCCTTGTTTGAACATTTTACAAAACGCCTGAAATGGAAAATCTCAGTAAAGGAAGTGGAAGAAAAAAAACCGCTTCCTAAGCTGAAACGCATGGAACGTGAAGCCGAATTGTTATTAAAAACAATTCCTTCAGATGCTATTGTTGTAGCTTTAGATGAACGAGGCGAAGGAATCACAAGCCGAGATTTTGCTGGAAAAATATCTAACTGGCGTAATCACGGAAAATCAAAAATAGCGTTTCTTATCGGTGGAGCTGACGGACACGGAAAACAAATTGCAGAAAGGGCAGATTTTACTATGTCATTCGGTAAAATGGTTTGGCCGCATATGATGGTTCGTGCAATGCTGGCTGAACAACTATACCGAGCCATGTGCATCATAGACAACCACCCATACCACCGAGATTAAAAACCGCCCTCTTAGAACCTATAACTTACTTTCAAAGGTAAGGTCTTTGCAGAATTGTTAACGCACCTTTAGTTTTGGCTGTGTTCCATTAAAGTATTGTTATTTTACATACTCGACAGCCCCAACTTGTCATACTCGAACCAGCCCCAACTTGTCATACTCGAACCAAAGGTTCGGGTATCCAGTCTTTCTTCTTTTTAGCCTTTTAAAGTATTCTGGATTCCCAGCCCTGAAGTGCTGAGAATGACAATTGTTGTGATTTTTGAGTACAACTAAATCAAAAAGTCTCTAGCAACACTATTATGGAACAAAGCTTTAGTTTTAGTTTTCTTCATCTTCAGAATCCGATGTCTCCTGAGCATCTGCTTTTTCGGATTCTTCAATAAATAAAATGAGTTGCCAATCCATATGGCTTTCAGATAAAGGGTATTGTCCTTCTTTTGGGTGCAAGACCTTATCTTTGGAAATGCCAGCTGTTTTTGCTTGTAATTCAACCGCTATTTCAGGGCTTAAGCCAGCTTTCCAAGCCAAAGCAGATATAACTGTTGAATCTTTTGAGTCAAAAACTTTTCTTGCTGTACCTGGATATATATCTGTAATGACAGCAATTGCTACTGCAACAAAGATATCATCATTGGCTTTAATAGCTTCATCTATTTCATTCTCCCCTAAAATGCCGTCAGCAAACATTTGTTTTGCTTTTGAATACTGTTCGCTAATTCTAGCCATCAGTTCTTCTTTTTTCATTTTCGGCTTTTTAAGGCTGCCATCTAGGCGTTTATTAACAACAATAGATACTTCTTCTGCAACTTCAGGCGTTAAATCTTTTCTTTCCTGCAAAACAGCAAGCAGATTATCAGCAATAAACTTAGCCAAACGCACAGCTGCTCCTTTTGGCAGTTTCGGACGCTCAGCAAGAGGAGAATGCCATTCACTTATTGATGGAGCTTTATCAATAAGCTGATCCAGAGTTTCTTCACGTATCTGAGCACTTTTATTTGCTAAAAGAGATGTAATAGCTTCAATATCATCGCTATCAACAATGGCATCAGCAACAAACTCACCAACTTCGACCCTTCGAGAAATAGCAAAAATAGCTCCGTCTGATGGATTCATTTCTATTATTTCCAACAAATCTTCAT
>DAOWDM010000108.1 GCA_030639035.1 Alphaproteobacteria bacterium | reverse complement strand
ACAAAAAGTTTTAAAGGAACGAATAGAACTCTTATATTCTCAGATGAAGAGATTGAAAGCTTATTATATTCTGAGTATGGAAAAGGTTTTACTTTTTCTGTACTATCGATTCTTTATCCATCATTAGATTTTAGAAATTACTTCCATATGGATCATATTCATCCTAAAAGTAAATTTAAAAAAAATATCCTCCTAAAAAATGAAGTTCCTGAGCAGGACATCTCTTCGTTTTTAGAAAACTACAATTATCTTGCTAATCTTCAATTTTTGGAAGCTAATCCTAATCTTGAGAAATCAGATAAGTTTTTTGAGGATTGGTTTAATGAACTTCCAAAAGAAGAACGCAATGAATACAGGAAAAAACATTACATTCCAAAAGAAGATCTTTGTATATCTAATTTTTTAGAGTTTTTTGAAGAAAGAGAAAAGTTGATTGAAAAGAAATTAAAAAAACTATTGCAGTTTTAATACCTCTATATTTAAGAAGCTTGGTAATATATTAAGAACAAACAGCCTGTTGACCTATCCATAAAATCTGGTTTAACCTCTATTAAATCATCATTAAATGAACGCCCCTGACAATTGTCGGGGGCGTTTTTGTTTGTTTTGGTTCTTATTGTAACGACATGGTTAGAGAGCATTACATAACAAACACAGACACATTCACTCAAGCACTTGAAACGGTTTTTGGGCATGAGGGGGTTTTGTCTGAGGACGAGAGAGACGCAGGGGGAACTACCAAGTATGGGGTTTCTTTGCGGTGGCTTAAATCAATCGGTGAGCTGGATATTGACGGAGATGGTTATGTTGATGCTGACATTAACCATGACGGGATTGTTGATGCTAACGATATTCGGGCAATGACTAGAGAACAGGCAGCGGAGTTCTATCGTCATCACTGGTGGGAACGGTATCATTATGATGAATTGCCTCCAATTATTGCGGTTAAGACTTTTGACTTGGCTGTGAATATGGGGTCTGTGCAGGCTCACAAATGTCTCCAAAGAGCCTGCCGTTCCGTTGGGTGTTATCTTGTTGATGATGGAATTATCGGTTCTCGGACAAGGGCTGCTATTAACAAACTCAAACCAAAACATCGCCAGCTTTTAACGGCTTTCAGGTCGGAAGCTGCTGGATATTATCGTCTTTTAATCGCTATTAAACCAGTCTTTGAATGCTATCAAAACGGCTGGTTAAATCGTGCCTATAGTTAAGGAGTAAAAACATGGGAAACGCAAATAAATATAAACGAATTGATACAAAACCTTGGTGGAAGTCTCAGGGTGTTTGGGGTGGAATTATCGCAGTTGCTGCAGGTATCGGCGGACTTTTCGGCTATAGCATTTCAGGTGCGGATCAGGCAAGCATTGCAGAGGCAGGCATAGGCATTGCTTCGGCTGTTGGTGGTCTTGTAGCCATTATCGGGCGGATTTCAGCTTCTAAAAATATCGGCTGATGTTTTCTGGAATATTAAAAAACATTATTGGGCGTTTGGCGGCTTTTCTTATCGCTTTTGCACTTGGCAGAAAAACCGCTGAACTTGAAGCGATAAAGGATAAAACCGATGTTCAGAATGATGTCGCTGATATTGGCAGTCGTCGCATTCCTGACCGTGATGCTGTCTATAAATGGCTGTGCAAGGGTGGTCGTGGCAAATAGACCTCCGCCTTGTCCAGAAGCAGGAAGAGCTGTTGCTGATGACTTTTTAAAACTGCCTGACGATGCTTGTGCTGCTTGGGATTATCTAGGGCGGCTAAAATTGTTTTGCGACCAGATTGATAGAATAAGAAAGGGATAAAATGACAGCTCTTAATACATACTGGGCACCTCTGATGGTGGTGCTTCAGCTTATTATTGCATGGATAATCTGGTCTTTAAGCAGGAAGTTTGTCAGCAGAGAAACATATTTTGAAGACATAAAACGAATTGATAAAGACCTCACTAAGCTCCGCCAGAAAACTGATGTCGGACACGTTTGTTTAAATCAAAATTCTATTCATCAACTTCATCTGTCCACAACAAAACTTGCAGGTCAAATCGAAACAATGTCGGCTCTTTCAAAGCGAATAGAAAAAACCTTAACACGTCAGGAAGACTACCTGCTGAATAATAAAGGTCATAAAAATGAGTAATTATAAAAACTATGTTGCAGAAGACAGACGGCTTGTCATTTTGCGAATTCTTAACGAAGAGCCTGACTACGCAATAAATGACAGCGTTCTGCAAACCGCACTATCACAAATAGGACACGGCGTTTCTCGTGATGTTATTAGGACAGACCTTTCATGGCTTGAAGAGCAAGGGCTTGTTTCGGTGGAAGTCATAAAAGACAAAATCCATGTAGCAAAACTGACTGCACGAGGTGGAGATGTAGCCTCTGGACGTGCTGTTGTTTATGGGGTTAAAAAACCTGCTCCAGGAGAATAAACATGGGACGTTCTTCTTCCATAAAACGCCAGTCGCAAGAAATCAGAGAAAAAATAGGACGTTTGCGAAACAATGGCTGCACTATTGATGAAATCCTTGCAAAGCTAAAAGAGCTTGAAGTTCCTGTTTCTCGTTCTGCATTAGGACGGCATGTAAAGCATCTTGATGAAGTTTTAGAAAACATGCGAGAAAGCAGAATTGTTGCTGAAGCCGTAGTTAAAAACTTTGGAGAAGAATCCGAAGACAAAACCGCACAAGCAAACATTCAGATGATGCACAGCCTTGTTATGAAACTGATAACAGGAAAAGCCGCAGGAGAAACGGTTCTTGATGCAAAAGAGGTTATGTTTTTAAGCTCATCTTTGCAAAAACTTACTTCAGCATCAAAATCAGATGTTGATAGAGAAATCAAACTCCGAGAACGCATAGAAAAAGAAATCCGAGAAAAAGCAAGCAAAGCCATTGCAAAAACCGCCAAACAAGCAGGACTTTCAAAAGAAATGGTTGAGCAATTCAAAAACGATGTTTTCGGAGTTGCTTAAATGACACCTGACAAAATCTTTTTAGAATATCAACAAGAACTATTATCAACAGTCTCTGAACATGCTGTTATAGTTGTCGAAAAGTCAAGACGGACAGGCTATTCATGGGCTGCCGCTGCTATT
>DAOWDM010000124.1 GCA_030639035.1 Alphaproteobacteria bacterium | reverse complement strand
GCTGTCATTCTCAAGCCATTAGGCTTGGGAATCCAGTCTTTCCAATCCCTCGCTGTCATTCTCAAGCCATTAGGCTTGGGAATCCAGTCTTTTTCTTTCTTCTTTTACTTATCAACATTCTAGATTCCCAGCCCTTTGGGCTGAGAATGACAATAGAGTACAATCGTTAAATATTACAGAGTCGTTTTTATATTATAATGTACTTAACATCAAAATCTTTTATAATTCTTTTTTGTGTTTACAATGATATATTAACAAAAAGTAAACATTATCCTTGAGTTTTTGGCAGAAAAGCAGACTTTTTATCATACAAGAGCAATATCTGTTGCAAAAAAACAACACTGAGGGCTTTTTAGCACAAAAGGCCATTCAAAAGCTTGACCATTTGCTCGATTAGTGGCGTTAATGTTAATTGAAACAAAGGGATTAATCCCAAAATATTTTTAGAAGTTAACAAGGAACGAATTCTATGAAAAAAATTCTTTATGGAACTACGGCTATTCTTGCAGCAGGCATGATTTCTACAAGTGCAAATGCAGCAGAGCCTATTTCCCTATCTCTCGGTGGTTACATGAACTGGTATGTTGGCTACGCTGACAACGATTCAAACTACCTTGAATCTCTCGGTGCAAACGGAGAAGTAAACAGCGTTGACGTTATGGGTAATGGTGAAGTTCACTTTGCTGGTGATACAACTCTTGACAACGGCATCAAAGTTGGAGTTCAGATTGAACTTGAAGGTGGTACTGATGCAGCTAGTGATACTGACGGAATCGATGAAAGCTACATCACTGTTGACACTACATACGGTCGTTTGATCGTTGGTTCAAATGATAACGTTGCTTACCAGATGCACGTTGGTGCTAAAGATGTTGGTCGTCTTGGTGTTCAGGAATCTGAACTTTCACGTTTCATTGTTGCTCCTACATCAAATGGTACTGTTGATGCTCTTAGCTCTACATCAATCAACACAGACAGCGATGCTACAAAAATCACTTATGTAGCTCCAACTTACTATGGTGTTACAGTTGGTGCTTCTTGGATTCCAGGTTCAAATGTTGACCAGAGCGGTGAAGACGCATCAATAGCACAGACAAACTTTGAAGAAGGTTATGCTTTCGGTGCAATGTACTCTGATGAATTCCAAGGAATTGGTGTTAACTTGAGTGCTGGTTATGCTAACTTCAACGTTGGTGGTAGAGAACGCCGTGATGAGCAGAGCTATGGTGCAAACTTTACATACATGGGCTTCACTCTTGGTGGTGCATACCGTCACGTAAACGATCCTCAGTTTGACGATCTAGACCCTGCTACTGGTATATCTGGTCGTGGTGCAGTTGCTCCTTTAACAAAAGGTGTTCCAACATCAAGCTTTAACGTTGGTACTGGTAATGATGACGGTTACGCATGGGATCTTGGTGTTGCATACGAAGCTGGACCATACGGCGTAAGTGTTGCATACATGAAATCATGTGTTGAAGGCGATCAGGCTGTTGGTGTTGACGGTTCTGCAGCTCGTGCAGCTCACCTTAACAACGGTGAAGACGAAGTCGAATTGTGGTTGGTATCAGGTAAATACAACCTCGGTGCAGGCGTAGACACATTTGCAAGTTTTGGTCACATGAACTATGATGACGAAATCGGTAACACAACTGGTGAATTCGTTCGTGACAACGACGGTTGGGCATTGGTTGCTGGTCTTGCTCTTACTTTCTAATATTTAGAAAGAGCAAAATCTAAAAAGAAAGGGCGGTCATTAATTTGACTGCCCTTTTTTTATTCTTTCCATTGACTCAAAATCATAAAGTTTGTTGTTATAGCTGAATCGCTTAATAATGATTCAAAGTTTACACCTCATCGTCATCCTGAATTTAGTTCAGGATCTCCTTTTTTACAGTGAAAAAGGAAGTGGATACTGAAACAAGTTCAGCATGACAGCGAATTTGAAGCAGAGAAATACAATCATTATTAAGCAATTCAGCTATATGATATTTTTTCGATTCTATATAATCAAAAAATGTTCTAGAGTAGATTTTATAAATATCTAATAAGGAAAGTTCACATGAAAGCTGAAACGGAATCTATGGCAAATGACATCAAGCAGTCTTTACAACTGCTGAGGAGGCATCTTTGACTGGGATAATGCTTTAAGAAGACTTGAAGAGCTTAATTCTTTGTCAGAAGACCCCGATTTATGGAATGATACTGCCAAAGCTCAAAAACTAATGAAAGAACGCACTAAGCTGGACAACGGCATTAATGATTGCCTGAAAATTGAAAGCGAACTTGCCGACAATCTTGAACTAATAGAGCTTGGAGAAGAAGAGGACGACTTAGAAACCGTTGCAGAAGCAGAAAATGCTATTTTAGAAATGAAAGCATTAACAGCTCAAAAAGAACTGGAAACGCTCCTTTCAGGTGAAGTAGATGAAAACGATAGCTTTTTAGAAGTCCATGCAGGAGCAGGAGGAACAGAAGCCCAAGACTGGGCAGAAATGCTGCTTAGAATGTACACCAGATGGGCAGACCAACATGGTTACAAAGTTGAATATCTTGAAGAAAGTGCTGGAGAAGAAGCAGGAATTAAATCAGCTACAATCAAAATAAGCGGACGCAACGCATACGGCTGGCTGAAAACTGAAAGCGGAGTTCACAGATTAGTTAGAATTTCACCTTATGACTCATCTGCTCGCCGTCATACAAGCTTTGCTTCATTGTGGGTTTTTCCAGTTATTGACGATACTATTGATATTGAGATTGATGAAAAAGACTGCCGTGTAGATACTTACAGAGCATCAGGAGCAGGCGGTCAGCATATTAATAAAACAGACAGTGCCGTCCGTATAACGCATATTCCGACGAATATTGTAGTACAATGTCAAAGCCAGCGTTCTCAACATAAAAACCGTGAAAGTGCATGGAAAATGTTAAGAGCCAGACTATATGAGCTGGAACTTCAAAAACGTGAGGAAAAAGCTAGTGCTGAAAATGCTTTAAAATCCGATATAGGCTGGGGTCATCAAATCCGTTCTTATGTATTACAACCATATCAAATGGTAAAAGATTTAAGAACAAACGTTGAAACTTCTAATACTCAAGCAGTGCTAGACGGCGACCTTGACCAGTTTATGTCCGCCTCTCTAGCTTCCAGAATTAAAAGCGATGATGAGAATGGATAAAGTCATGGAAGTTGTTAAGTTTTTTGTTTTTGCATATGTTTGCACTTGTTTGCTTATGTATGTTTTTCAGCGGTCTTTTATGTATTACCCGAAAAACACACTGGGAAGCTGTAGTGAGGCAGGCGTTCCTGATATGCACGAAGTCAAGCTTTTAACAAAAGACGGGCTTGAACTTGTATCATGGTATGGAAAAGCTAAAAACAACCGCCCGACAATAGCATTCTTTTATGGCAATGCAGGAAATATAGCAGGAGTGGCTTATAAGGCTCGTATTTTTATGGACGCTGGCTATGGAATGCTTCTTGTTGGATACCGAGGATATGGGGGCAATGAAGGAAGCCCTACAGAGGAGGGCTTAATAGCAGATGCTTTTGCTGCAGCTGATTTTCTTGAAAAAGAACAAGTAGAAAAGGTCGTTTATTATGGGGAATCTCTTGGCTCAGGCGTTGCTGTAGCTCTTGCTGTTGAAAAAGCTCCTGTAGCTATTATACTTGAAGCTCCTTTCTCATCGGCTTTAGATGTTGCAAAAATCGGTTACTGGTATTTGCCCACAAGTTTTCTTATGAAAGATAAGTTTGATTCTGTAGCTCGTATAAAAAATGTAAAAGCTCCTCTGCTTTTAATACATGGTGAAAGCGATAAAACCATTCCTGTTGCTTTGGGACGTAAACTGCTTGAAGCTGCAAATGAGCCTAAAAAAGGAATATTTATTCCTAATGCTCACCATGCAAATCTCTATGATTTTGGAGCACATAAAAAAATCTTAGAATGGCTTTCCAAAGAGTTCCCTTTATAAGTGTTTAAATTTACTTAATTTTTATATATAGTAACTAAATGGAAAAAAAATCTAAAAAAGACACTCCATTTGTAATCGGCGGACTGATAGGCACGACTTTCTTATTCTTTGCTGCATTTCTTGTTTATACAGATGTTCCAGAACCTAGCGGTCTTGAAACTAAAAAAGAGCTTCTTTTAGAAAACAAAGCCCCTTTAGCAGGCTATTCTCAAATACTCAAATCAAAGCACGATGACTTAAAAACATATCGCTATTCCAGCAACGATAGAGTGCTTATTCTTGATTATCCGTCTTTATTAAAGCATGGAAAAGCTTTGAATCGTATTACGGTTTTACTTGAAATTCCTGATGCTCCACGTGATAGACTGCTTGATGATGTTGAGCTTGCAGAGCTGATAAAAGCAAAGAAAAGTACAGAAGAAACTCTTGCTTTCGGCGGAGATATAAAGGCTGTAAATTTAGTGCATTTTTTTAATCTTGCGATAAAAAACAATATTCTGCTGAATGAGCAAGAGCTGAAACTAAAGCAGATATTGCAGGACAACGATTTTATGAAGCTTAACGGTGTTTTTAAAGTCGTTCAGCCAGAAAAAGCCCTGCTTTCAATATCGCAGGAACAGCTAGACAATCCTGATACAGAAGTAAGTGAAGAAATAGATGCTAGCATGAGAGCTACTATTTTAAGGCATGAGCTAAGTCATGGGGAGTTTTTTACTAACAGTGCATATAAAAAACATTGCGAAAACTTTTGGAATTTAAAGCTAAATGACACAGAGCGTGCTTTGTTTCAGGAGTTTTTAGGTCGCAATCTTTATGATGTAACTAATGAAGAATTGATGATTAATGAAACTCAGGCTTTTCTTATGCACTCACCTGACAAACGTTTTTTTGAGGCTTCTTTGCTGGGGCTAACAGAAGAACAGCTTTCAGATGTAAGGGCTCGTTTTATGGAAGATGAGCCGCCAATATCATTGTTTGACGAGGCTACTACTGTTTTTTTAGGAGAATAAATAATGACGCTACAGGATAAATGGCTTGATAACTAT
>DAOWDM010000238.1 GCA_030639035.1 Alphaproteobacteria bacterium | reverse complement strand
GCAACTACCGTTCGTCCTTTATTATGTCATGAATTCAATCTCGCCTTTAAGGTGCTTTGTTTTATCACGGTAGTATTGCTTAATCTCTTTTGCATCCTCTATGGTCAAATTCTGGAGTGCGTGCGGGCCTTCGAGCCAGTCCATGGCCTCTACACCTATTTTTTTGATTAAATTGACTCTATAGGCTGCAATGTTGCCCGATAGCTCAAGATTACAGTTTTTATTACACTGCTTGTGTACGTTTTGCTCTGAAAACCTGAGTTCTGGGTGACCACCCCGCGTGAAGTAGTGGCCAGCGCAGTATTGAACAGGCTTTGTGGTGCCACAGCTAATACAGGGCTCGTTACGGTCTCTTACGCGGATGTACGCATTAAATGCCGTTTGAGCACCATTAAGCCAGTCAGCCCGTGTTTTAATGCTCTCCTTTAACCGTTTAGTCTCTTTATCGTAGGCTTTCTCGTTCTTTTGCTGTACGAGCTTTAAAGCGCAGACAGGCGAACACACGGCCTGTGTAGAGTTATAATATGAAAACTTTACCTTGCATATATGACACTTCTTTTTTTTAAGCTTATTCAATTAGGTCTAGCTCATATTGATAACAAGCCGATAATACATATACTTTTTTCATGATTGCATCCAGTCACACTCTTGAAATACATCATGATCATTATCTCTTAAAATAGATGCTATACAGTTAATTATTGCCAAATTTCTTTTTTTATTATGGCAAGCAATTTTATTTTGTGATGCAGCAGACCACGCATTTGGTTCTATCCAGCAATTATAAACTACATCAATTTTCATGAATTCAATCACTTCATTTAACTGGGCTGCGTCCTCAAATGGATTGAAATTAACAGTATATCCACGCATCCCCCTGCTCGGCTGTATTTTTATCTCTCCATCATCTTTATTTTCTACATAATTAAGCTTCAAATGCTTTGCGCAAGCTTCGTTAAACTGGATCTTTTCTTTATTTTTCATCAGTTTCCCCTTTATTTAAGTGCGCCCCGAGCAACTAAGTGGCGCCCCACCTTTTTCTTCGCTCATTATTTCTAAAAATTCTTTTTCAGTCATTAGCTAAATCCCATTGCTTGCTTGGTTTTTAAACTTTTCGTGCTCTTCTACCCACTGGATAAAACCTTTTAAAATTGGCTGCACATTTTTCGTGCTGGCCCATCCTGAAAAACCTATAAATCCATCACGATTAAAACTTATTGCTTCGCGTTTTTTAAAATAGTCGGCCTGACAGTACAAAGCGCCGTACGATTGATCTCGCTGAAAATCGAAACTCGGCTTACAGCAAAATGTTCCGCGAAAAAAACCACTGTCTTGAAGCTCTTTATTTACAATACGCCTCAGCCGGTCAAGATTTTTACTGCTCAAGACACTGTAATCTAACCCTGAATCTTTAAAAAACTCTCGTGCCCCGTCTCTTGTCATGACGCTCATTACTTAACCCCCATTGCTAATTTATATTCAGTGCTTCTAATTATATCGCTCGCTTGCTCTTCGCTGATGGTGCGACTTGATAGGCATTCAATAATCTCGCTTACTGTGATCTCGCAGCCATTGTAATCGCTGAGCGCTGAAGATAACTCTATTATTGCTGACAGCGCTTTTGTTTTTTTGCATTCACAAGATAAGCTCATTTTTCCAACACCGTTATTCATTAATTATTCCATTCTCTTTCTGGCTCAGCATCCCATCTGCAAAATTCAATAAAAGTATCAAAGCAGTCACAATATTCTAAATATCTTTGATAACGGGCTTTTCCTGATGATATCTTGATAGGCTTTTGCATTGCGCCCTTCGCCACTTTTTTTCCTGCTTCTGTTAATGTATATAAGGCAGTATCACTAGACCATGAAGGCGGTTCATGACTTGTTGCCAGCCCCATTTTTACAAGCTTCTCAAACTCATTTGAGTCGCTGCACCCCTTGCTTGTGCCGAAAAAGTTTCGCTTCTCACCGTTGATTAAACCACAAGTATGTTGCATTAATTCATTTTGATGTTTCGTTGTCACCATGTCTGTACTTTCTCGTTTTATTGGTTATTAATTAAAAATTACCAGCCCCCACACAATTACAGCTATGAAATTTCACGCCTGGCCTCGATTGTGCGTTTAGAGCGACTGGCTACCCTTCTGTAATATCAGGCGATCATGTGAATCTCATTATTTCTTTCACGGCTTGATCTAAATCTTTACCTTTCCATGTCTCGCCCATTAATTTCAAAGCCGCGTTGATCACATCCGAATAACATTTTTCAAAAACTTCCGGCTCCATACTTTCATAAGATAATGACTTTGCTTCTGTTCTTACTGTCCCGTTTGGATAACCAATAACATCATAGTAACCGGCCATAACTATCAAATATTTTCTAACAGAATTCTGGCTCAGTTCCGGCGTGATCATTTTACCATTAAATTCTATTTCCTTCT
>DAOWDM010000148.1 GCA_030639035.1 Alphaproteobacteria bacterium | reverse complement strand
TATTATATCTTGAATTTATTTAATTAGAGTAAAAAAAGGGACAACATGTCAGAACAAACTAAAATTGCCGTTGTTTTATCAGGCTGTGGAGTATTCGACGGAACAGAAATACATGAAGCTGTGCTAACCATGCTGGCAATTGACCAACATGGAGCAGAATATCAATGTTTTGCTCCTGATATGAATCACCATCATGTAATTGACCATATTACAGGTTATTCCATGGGAGAAGAACGTAATGTTCTTGTAGAATCCGCCAGAATTGCACGTGGAAATGTAATGAATCTGTCTGAATACAATCCTGCGGATTATGATGCTATTATTTTCCCAGGTGGATTCGGAGCTGCAAAAAATCTATGTACCTTTGCTGTTGATGGGACTGAATGCAATGTAAATTTAGATGTAGAAAAAGCTATTAAAGCAACACACAAAGCAGGAAAACCTATTGGAGCTTTATGTATAGCTCCTGCTCTTATTGCCAAAGTCTTAAAAGGCATTGAAATTACAATTGGCAATAACGAAGAAGTAATAGACGGGCTTGAAAGAATGGGAGCTAAACATTCAGCAAAATCTTCAGGTGATATTTGCGTTGATATGGATAATAGAATTGTAACTTCTCCATGCTACATGCTTGATAAATCTATTGCTGATGTGGCAATAAGTGCTGACAATGCTGTAGAAGCTATTCTTGAAATGATTTAAAATCTGCTGTCATTGCTGTAGATGTCAACTAATTCGATGACAAAAAAGCCGTCATCCTGAACTCGTTTCAGGATCTACTTTCTTTTTCTGACGGTTATAAGGAATAGTAGATCCTGAACTAAATTCAGGATGACGATCGAGTTTGAAGTGAGGACTATTATAAAAAACTGCCATCAAATTAAGATAATACTTACAGCAATGACAACGTGGGAGTTTTTTTTGTGTACAATTGAATCAAAAAGAATCTAAAACTTTACGCAAAACTTGTGCAAGAGGGATATCTGCTGGAGGCATTGGAAAGTTAGAAAAATTTTCTGGACTGCTCCATGCTAATTTTTGTCCTTCTTGTGCTGTTGGATTGCCTTTCCATTTTCGACATAAATACAAAGGCATCAAAAGGTAAAAATCTTCGTACTCATACGAGGAAAGAGACAAGAACTGAATATCTTTTTCCTCAATAACAATATCAAGTTCTTCTAAAATCTCACGAGATAAAGCTTGTTTTGCACCTTCTTCTGGAGTTGTTTTTCCTCCTGGAAATTCCCATAGCCCTGCCATTGATTTTCCTTCGGGACGACTAGCAAGCAACACCTGATTATCATCTGTTACAAGAGCTGCCGCAGATACTCTTAAATGCTTTTTTCTATTTGTGTTGTTCAAAGGCAACCTGTATTGACTGCATGGAATAGAATAATATTTATATAAAACATCTTTGTTACGTGCAGGAGCATATGACAGCTTCTTTTCCGTAAAAACAAAGCCAAGCTTTTTCAAAACATTTGATGAAGCCGTGTTTTGCGGGTGAACTCCAGCTTTTATGCTTTCCATATTAAAAACATCGAATCCACAAGCGACCATAGCTTGGACAGCTTCGGTAGCATATCCATTTCCCCACGCATGTTTTGCTAGCCAATAACCAAGCTCAGCTTTGCGATTTTCAAAATCTAGTCCAACGCCTCCGATAAGAGAACCATTTTCTCGGTTTATAATAGCTGTAATGAAACATTTTCCAGCATTCATATCTTTGATGATTGCTGATAGCCAAGATTCTGCCATTTCTTTTTCATAAGGGTATGGGATGTGCGAGGTGTATTTTGCGACTTCCCAGTCTTTGATATAGTTATAAACGGCTTCTGCGTCCTCTAAAATAAAAGGACGCAGAACCAGTCTATTTGTTTGAATTGTAAAATTAGTATAGATGTTATTTTTTCTTTTCTTTATCAATTTTAAGCTCAGAGCCGTCCATATCATAAAGTTTGATTTTTGCACCTTCATGCAATTTTTTTACAATTTCTGTAATTGCTTTTTCTGAATACTGAGTTCTAAGACTAGGCTCTATTTTTTCAAAAGTTGGCTGTTTAGACATACGAGTCTCTTCAACTTTAATTACATGCCAACCAAAATCAGATTTCACAGGAGTTTCAGAAACATCACCTTTTTCCATAGCAAAAGCTGCTTTAGCAAATGATGGAACCATTGTTTCTTTTGTGAAAAAGCCAAGGTCTCCGCCTCTGGCAGCAGATGGTCCTATAGATTTTTTCTTTGCCGTTTCAGCAAAATCAGCTCCGCTTTTAAGTTCGGAAACAACCTCTTTTGCATCTTTTTCATTTTCAAGCAGAATATGACGAGCATGAACTTCTTTTACAGGAGGGTTTTCTTTTATAAATTCTTTATACAGCTCTTTTAATTTTTTTTCTGTTATCAGTTTTTTCATTTCTCTTTCAAGATAAAAACGTCGTAAAACTTCTTCTTTAAGTGATTCGATAGCTCTTACTACTTCTTGGTCATCAGCAAGATTTGCTTTGCTGGCGGCTTCTCCTAAAAGATGACTGTCAACAACATGTTCAAGAAGGCGTTCGTAAACAGCTTCAAGCGGTATCAATTTTAATTGAGGGTGAGCATCATGGATTTTTTCAACAGCAGCCCTGTAAACTTTTTCACCATTAATTTCAGCAGCAAGTATTTCTTTTTTTTCAGAAACTTTTTTACTGTCAGTAGCATGAACAGCAAACGGCATGCAAAGACATGCAGCAAATACGGTTAAACGAACAACTTTATGAAACATAGTCAATCCTATTCTATAAAACAAAACAACAAAATTTATATCTAAGCAATGAAGCAAATTAAGAACCTTTTTGCAACAAAAAACTAATTTTAGAAGAAACTTATTTTGTATTCATTGACATTAACCATCATGCACACTAATTTCTATCATATTAATATATGATTTTATATAGAACAACAACTAATTAACAAGTGAGGTCTGCTCATGTTCGGCTCTATTGTTCGGCGTGTTTTTGGAACTGCCAATGAACGTTTTATTAAAAGTATTCAAGGCTATGTCGATGCTATC
>DAOWDM010000248.1 GCA_030639035.1 Alphaproteobacteria bacterium | reverse complement strand
TCTTCTGCATTTATTTTTTCCATGACAGCAAGTTCGTGAGCAAGCCTTTCTAAAGCATGGTCATAAATCTGACGTTCGCTGTATGATTGTTCTGGCTGAGTAGAACCACGATATAAATCTCGAACAACTTCTGCAATAAAAATTGGGTCGCCTGAATTTATTTTTGTTTCATATTCCTGTGCCCGACGACTCCACATTGTTCGTTTTACGCGAGCACGACCTTTTAAGGTCGTAAGGGCAGTTTGCATAACTTTTTCAGAAGAAAGTCTGCGTAAACCAGAATCTTTAGCTTTGGCTACAGGGACTCTTAAAGTCATGCGGTCTTTGTCAAAAAGGATAACTATTAAATCCATCTCAAACCCTGCAATTGTTTGGCTCGTAATGTCTTTAACCTGACCGACTCCATGAGCTGGGTATACAACAAAATCATCAATAGCAAACGGAAAATCATTCTGCATGTATGTTTCTTTCTGTCTTCAGGCACAATAAAATGCCACTGGTTATCATAGAGTTTTGATTGTTAAGAATCTTAAAAAGATACCTATCATATTTTTTGCTGTTTAACCAGATAAATTTAAAAAATCCGACACTAATCAATATTTAGTGTCGGATTTTAGCGTTAGATTTTTATTTTGTTTATTCGTTTGCGTTAGGAGCATCTTTGCATTTTTCAGCATTAAAAGTTACCCACTTTTCGTCAGCTTCTTCTTCTGTGGTGATTGCTTCACATGGGCATTCAGTGATGCAAACTCCGCAGTCTATACATTCATCAGGATCAATTACAAGCATGTTTTCTACTACACGAAAGGCGTCTACAGGGCATGCTTCTACACAAGTTTTACATAATGTGCAGTTGTCGTTTACTACAGCTGTCATTTTTTTTCTCCTTGAAAATCAGGAATTGTTAACAAATTTTTACTCATAAGTATATGAAGCATATTTGCACCTTGGTAAACAATTTTTTTTTATTTTTTATATTAAAAGTATTTTTAATGATGTTTTTTCTTGACTTTTGAATGGTAAACCTTAGAAAAGACTAAGAATGTTAGCTTGACTGTTTTTCGACTATTAAGGGAAACATCATGCAATTACAGTGATGTTTGTGTGAATATTTAGAGCGTTTTTAATCTATTGCTTACTTAAATTATAGGGTTGTTAGTGAAATGGAAGAGATTATTTTTCCCAATCAAATTCGAATGCTTAGGCGTGTGTGTGGAAAAACTATGCAGGAGCTTGCTACTTTTCTTGGTGTAAGTCTTTCAGCTATAAGTAAAATTGAAAAAGGGTATCGTAGAATTGATCAGGAGCAGCTTGTAAGAATTTCTGATTTTCTTGATTGTCAGCTTCAAGATGTTTTTGTAAGTGAAGCTAGTTCGCAGCCAGATGTAGTTCAATCATGGCGCAGAGAGCAAGAGCGTCGTAATAGCGTTAATGAGCGTAGAGGGCTTAAAGTTTTAGGTGCAGGGCTTCGCCATATTCGTGGGCAGAAAAATTTGACGCTTTCAGAGGTTGCGGACGGAGCATACCTTACTCTTTCTGTTTATCACCGTATTGAAATGGGACAAAGGGAAGTTTCAGAAGAAGAATTCGCTAATATTGCAAAATCTATTAGTCTTAATGGTGATGATTTGTGTTCGCAAATTTATGATCTTGATGAAAAAGGAGCTCTTGACGAGTTTATCCAACGCAATGACAACAAAAATAGAACAATTGGAATTAGCGGTTTTGGGGATCTTTCAATCAATACCATCAGTAAAGCCGCTGTTGATACAGGGGCTAAAATAAAGGTTTATGGTCAACCAGGTAAAGATGGCACTGTTCTTTTTGATAAAGATGCTCCAACTGGAGAAACTGCATGTCCAGAACGCTTAGCTTCATCTTCAGATGCATATGGTTTGAGCCTGTGCACAAGACGTCTTGGAAATCTTTTGCCTTCTCGTTCAGTTTTGCTAGTAGATCCGTCTCAAATGGTAGGTTCTGGAGATCTTGCAGTTCATTTTGAAGATAAAGAGCAGAAAATCGCTAAAATAGTTAGTGTGCGTGAAAATATGGACGGAGTGTTTTATGGCATTCAGTGGAATCCTGATGAAAAATTTGTAATTGATGAAAAACAGCTTTCAGAGCTTCATCGCGTAGTTTTCATTTCAATTACTTAAAATATCTATTAAAACCTGCGGCATTAAAACCGCAGGTTTTTTATAGGTAAAAAGAAAAAAATATTTTGTTTACTTACAGTTTACCTTGCTTCTTATACTATATGTATATGTATATGCTATAATAGAATTAGATTAGTTCGAGATTCGTCTGCAACGAATTTTATATGAGGAGATAAGTGTCAATGGCACTAAGCCAACTGACTGTTATGTCAAAAAAAGGAGGAAAGGAATGGAAATTCCGAACTCCTGGTGTGCTTTTTAGTGCTATTGTAGAAAAAAAGGATGGTAAGAAGGAAGAATCTCCCCTTCTCGTCGCCCAAAGATTTGTTAACGTGTATCGTCAGGTTCATGTTTTTGGTCAAGAAGTTCTTTTGCGTTATAACGACATGCTGTTGAAATCCAGTGAAGAAGTCAGAATAATGTTAGAAGATCTTCCTGGTGGAGTGGAAGTTCTAGAGTATATAAAATTTCTTGAAGAACAG
>DAOWDM010000203.1 GCA_030639035.1 Alphaproteobacteria bacterium | reverse complement strand
TCTTCCATTAAGTTCTTGATATTGTTTCGGAATATCTGCTCCAAAACGATGACCTCTTCCTGCTGCAACTACAAGGGCGACACATTTAGTCATGCTTTATTTTCCAATTATCTGTCTTTTAATATAAAAAGCTATTATAAATCATATTTATGAATGAAGCATTGCAAATAAGTAACAAAATAACAATCGGAAACATCAGTATTAAAGATGCTGTGTTTCTTGCTCCTATGGCAGGAATAACGGACAGACCTTTTAGGCGTATTGTAAAAAGCTATGGTGTCGGGCTGGTTTTTTCTGAAATGATAGCATGTCAGGCTATGATAAGAGACCATAAACAAACTTTAAAAATGGCTGAAGCCTGTGCTGATGAATATCCTATGGCTGTTCAGATTGTAGGAAATAATCCAGAAGACCTTGCAAAAGCTGCAAAAATGAGCAGAGACAGCGGAGCTACAATAGTTGATATAAATATGGGGTGTCCTGTAAAAAAAATAGTAAATAATAATTCAGGTTCAGCTCTTATGAGAGATGAAAAACTTGTTGCAGAAATAGTTAGTGCAGTTGTAAAAGCTGTTGAAATTCCTGTTACTGTAAAAATCCGAATGGGGTGGGACGCAAACAGCATCAACGCACCTGAAATAGCTATAATTGCTGAATCATGCGGAGCAAGTCTTGTTACAGTTCATGCAAGAACTAGGTCTCAAATGTATTCAGGAAAAGCCGACTGGAGCTTTATCCGTAAGGTAAAAGAAGCTGTTAAAATTCCTGTAATCGGTAATGGTGATATTTTTTCTCCTGAAGATGCAAAAGAAATGCTAGAAGTATCAAACGCCGATGGTGTTATGATAGGACGTGGAATATACGGACGACCTTGGCTTGCAGGGCAGGTGTGTCATTATTTGCGTACAGGTGAAAAATTACCAGAACCTGATATGAAAGAACGTAAAAGAACAGCTCTTGCTCATTATGATTCTATGATAGAATACTATGGTGAGTATGCAGGAATGAGGATTGCAAGAAAACATATGGGCTGGTATTCCAAAGGACTTCATGGCTCGGCAGAGTTTAGATCATCAATAAATCATTCTTCTGATATGGTTGAATCACGTGATTTTGTTGCTAAGCTTTTTGACAGTCAAGATGATGGTGAACTGGAAAATAAAAATGAATAAAAAGGAAAGTGATTATAGAGGCTTAAGTGCTATTGTAGAAAAACATTTACGTGAATCTTTTTCTGTTTTTGATGAAGATTTTTCTGCTTTGGGTGTTTATGCTCATGTAATAAAGGAAGTAGAACGTCCATTGATAACGATTGCTTTAGAATTAACCAAAGGTAATCAGGTAAAAGCAGCCGAGTTTCTAGGGATTAACAGGAATACTCTAAGAAAAAAAATCCTAGAACTTGATATAAAAGTTGAACGAGAATAGTTTTTTTAAGATGACAAAAAAAGTTGTCATTCTCAGCCCAAAGGGCTGGGAATCCAGCATGTTAATAAGATTAAACAATAAAGAAAGAACTATTTTGCAGCATACAATTGAAAAACGGAAGTTTATGCGATCAATCATTTGGTTGAGGCGTATTTCTGGAAAACTGGCGATAATGCTTGCTGTTGTTGCTCTTATTTCAGGGGTTGCAACTTATATAGCCCTTACTGGAGCAGGTTCTTCTGTTCTTAGTCATAATACTGTTGTTGTTCTTCTCAATATTGATTTATTCCTGCTTTTACTGCTTTTTATCGTTGTTGCAAGACGCATTGTGAGCATGTGGAGCGAGAGAAAAGGAAATGTAGCAGGTTCTCGTCTTCATGTCCGCATGGTGATGTTGTTTGGTCTTGTGGCTGCTACTCCGACTATTCTTGTCGCTACATTTTCAGTCATGTTTTTTCAAACAGGTATGCAAACTTGGTTTAGCGAGCAGGTTCGTACCGCTGTTAGTGATTCTCTTGTTGTTGCAGAAGCGTATTTAAAGGAACATAGACAGCTTATTGCAGGAGATGCTTTTGTAGTTTCAAATGTAATTGCAAAAAAATGGGACTTTGTTGCTAATAATTCACAACAATTAAATAATCTGCTTGAAGAACAGGTTTTAAGTCGTGGACTTAATGAAGCTGTTATATTTAATGCAAAAGGGAGAGTGCTTTCCCATGCTGGTTATATATTTTCGTTGCAGTTTGAGGAAGTTCCTTTTTGGGCAATCGAGCGTGCAAACAGCGGAGATGTCTCTATTCTAAAAGGCAGTTCTGACGACCGAGTTAGAGCTCTTGTTAAGCTAGATACACTTGAAGACGTTTACCTTTATGTAGGGCGTTTTGTTGATTCTGATGTTGTTTCTCATATAGAACGTGCAAAAACGGCAGTATCTAAATTTGAACGCCTTGAAGGCAGTAGAGGCGAGCTTGAAATAACGTTTTCTCTTATTTTTATAGCTGTAGCATTGCTTCTTCTTCTAGCTTCAATCTGGTTTGGTTTGATGCTGGCAACAATGCTTACAAAGCCTGTTGTTGCTCTTATTCTTGCTGCAGAACAGGTTACAAATGGTAATCTTGGTGTAAAAGTTAAAGAATATGCTTTTGCCGATGAGCTTAGTGTTTTAAGCAGGGCATTCAATAGAATGACCGAGCAGCTTGAAACACAACGCAGTAAACTTATTGAGGCAAATAACGAACTTGACGAACGTAGACAGTTTACCGAGACTGTTCTTGCTGGTGTTTCTGCTGGAGTTATAGCTCTTGATGAAGAAGGCAATATTCGTCTTGCCAATAAATCTGCCTGCGAGCTTTTAGGTTGGAATGATGTTGAGGAACACAAAGGAAATACTCTGGATATTATATCAAAAGAACTTGGAGACGCTTTTATATCAGTTAGAAACAATCCTGAACGTCCGTTTCAAAATGAAATAGAGCTGAAAATTGCTGGACGAATAAGAACATTCTTTATGTGTCTTACTGCCGAGCATGAAAACAACAGAATATTCGGCTGTATTCTTACGTTTGATGATATAACGGATTTACTTGCAGCACAGCGAAAAGCTGCATGGTCTGATGTCGCTCGTCGTATTGCCCATGAAATCAAAAATCCATTAACACCTATTCAGTTGTCCGCAGAAAGGCTGAAACGTAAGTATCTAAAACAGATAAATGATGATAAAGAAACGTTTACTATATGCACAGATACTATTATTCGCCATGTTACTAACATAGGAAGAATGGTAGATGAATTCTCATCTTTTGCTCGTATGCCTGCTCCAATAATGAAAGAATCCAGTGTTTCAGAGGTTGTTGTTAATTCTGTATTGCTTCAGAGGGCAGCCTTTCCTGAGATTAAGTTTGAAACAGTTTTTCCTGAAAAACCTGTGAAAATTACGTGTGATGGGCAGCAAATTACTCAGATGATGACAAATCTTATTAAAAATTCCATAGAAGCTATTGAAGGTAGGGATATTTTTGAGGATAATGAATTGCCAAAAGGCAAAATAATGGTATCTCTTATACAAGATGATGAAAAAATAAAAATAGTTGTAGAAGACAATGGCAAAGGTTTTCCAGCAAATAAACGAGATAAGCTGACAGAACCATATGTAACGGATAAAAACGAAGGAACAGGGCTTGGTCTTGCAATAGTAAAAAAAATTATAGAAGATCATGAAGGAAATCTGATATTAGAAGATGTAGAAGATGGTGGAGCTAGAACTATAGTAACTTTTCCAAGGTAACCCTATTTTCAGGAAACAATATGGCACGTGATATATTAGTTGTAGATGATGAAGCAGATATAAGAATGCTTGTTGGAGGCGTTCTTAAAGACGAAGGCTTTAAAGTCCGTGAAGCATCAGACAGTGACAGCGTTATGAATGCAATAAAAACTCGTATGCCAAGCCTTATTCTGCTTGATATATGGCTTAAAGGAAGCCGTATGGACGGGCTGGAAATTCTTAAAGAAATAAAAAGGAATCATCTGCCAGTTCCAGTTATAATAATGAGCGGTCACGGCACTATAGAAACCGCAGTTACTGCAACAAAAAATGGGGCTTATGATTTTATTGAAAAGCCTTTTAACTCAGAACGTCTTCTTTTGGTCGTAAGCAACGCTATTGAAGACGCACGCCTTAGAAAAGAAAATCAGGAACTAAAAATAAAAGCAGGTCATGACGTTGAACTTATAGGTAATTCTACTGTTATTTCAGGTGTTAGGCAGTTAATTAACAAAGCTGCTCCTACAGGTTCTCGTGTTCTTATTACTGGTCCTGCAGGTGTTGGTAAAGAAATTGTAGCACGTGCTATACATAAAAATTCACGCAGAAGTGATTCTCCTTTTGTTGTTGTCAACTGTGCAAATATGCACCCAGAAAGAATGGAAAAAGAACTATTTGGAATTGAAGCTGGTGTTGAAAACCCTGATGCTCCGTTAAAAATAGGTACTTTTGAACAAGCTCATGGAGGAACGTTACTTCTTGATGAAGTTGCAGATATGCCTTTGCAGACTCAAGGTAAAATAGTGCGAGTTCTTCAAGACCAAACGTTTGAAAGAGTAGGTGGAGCTACAAGAGTAGAAGTTGATGTTCGTGTAATAGCTACCTCTAATCGTGATTTGAAAAAAGAAATTGAAAAAGGTAATTTCAGAGAAGATTTATATTATCGATTAAATGTAGTTCCTATTGCTATTCCTGCATTAAAAGAAAGAAGAGACGACATTCCTCAGCTATCTGAATATTTTTTGAAACAAACAGAGCAACCTTTAAAACTGCTTGCTAGTGATGCTATAACAACTCTTCAAGCATATGATTGGCCTGGTAATGTTAGGCAGCTGCGTAATGTTATAGACTGGTTGTTGATTATGACTCCTGTTGATTCTATAAATCCAATAACTTCTGATATGCTGCCGCCTGATGTAAATAAAGATGCTTCTGTATCAACAGCACAAAATTCAAGCGAAATCATATCTTTGCCATTAAGAGAAGCAAGGGAAATGTTTGAACGAGAATATCTTGCCGCACAATACGCAAGATTCGGAAAAAATGTTACAAAAACAGCCACATTTATTGGAATGGAAAGATCTGCCCTACACCGCAAACTAAAATCACTAGGCGTTACAGGCAGCGATTATTTGAGTAATTAAAGTGTTTCATATAGAAAAGAAAAAAATGGATTACCCCTCGATTGTCATTCTCAGCCCGAAGGGCTGGGAATCCAGAGTGTTAGTAAGGAAAAAAGACTGGTTTCCCAAGCCTAAAGGCTTGAGAATGACAAGTGGTGGAATGGGAAAAGATAATTCAAAGTAACATGAAAAGACTCTAGCTATGATAAAAAATAGAAAAGAAGAATATATATGCAAGTAATTATTTGTGGGGCAGGGCAGGTTGGCTCTACTATCGCTAAATATCTCGCAGGCGAGAAAAATGATGTAACAGTAATAGATCAAGATGCCGAGCTTATTAGCAAGCTGGACGGAACTCTTGACGTTAAGCCTATGCTTGGTCATGCTTCACACCCTAATGTTCTTGAGCAGGCAGGTGCGGCAAATGCTGATATGCTGATAGCTGTTACTCAGTCAGACGAAGTAAATATGGTGGCTTGTCAAGTAGCTCATTCTTTGTTTAATGTTACTACTAAAATAGCTCGTATCCGTTCGCAGGACTATCTTCTGCCTATTTGGAGCAATCTATACACCAAAGACAACATGCCGATTGATGTCATTATATCTCCTGAAGTTATGATGGCTAATGCAGTAATAAAACGTTTGCAGATACCTGGAACGTTAGATGTAATTTCTATGGCAAATGACAGGATTCGCTTAATTGGTGTGCGTTGTACTGAAAAATGCCCTATAATAAGCACTCCTTTATGTCAAATATCGGCACTATTTCCTGACTTAAACATGACTGTTGTTGGTATTGTTCGTGATGAGCAAGCAATATTGCCTACACCTGATGATCAGGTTATGGCTGGAGATGATGTTTATTTTGTAGTTGATACCAAACAGATAGACAGAGCTATTGCCGCTTTTGGGCATGAAGAAAAAAAGGCAAAGCGTGTCCTTATTTTTGGCGGAGGGAAAATAGGTTTAAGCATTGCTAAACAGCTTGAAAAAAAACATGACTACATAAACGCTAAAGTTATTGAATCCGATAAACAGAAAGCTGAAATGCTGGCTAGTGAATTAAATAATACCGTTGTGATTCATGGCAATGTACTTGATATTGAAATTTTGGAAGAAGCAGGGATAGATACTGTTGATGCAATTATTGGAGTAACAAATAATGACGAGACAAGCATTCTTTCAGGTCTGCTTGCAAAAAAACATGGCGTTCGC
The DNA here is from genome assembly GCA_030639035.1 of Alphaproteobacteria bacterium. Classification (GTDB taxonomy): domain Bacteria; phylum Pseudomonadota; class Alphaproteobacteria; order DAOWDM01; family DAOWDM01; genus DAOWDM01. Next base: position 82 of record DAOWDM010000203.1, on the reverse strand, counting down.
AGAGCAATTATACTTGTAAATAATCCAGCTTATGACTCTCTTGTCAGAAATCTTGATATTGATGCAGTAATAAATCCACGTG